>DATARD010000195.1:0-27472 GCA_036264355.1 Thermoanaerobaculia bacterium | reverse complement strand
TGTCGAGCCGACTGTTGGTGCCCACCAGCACATGGTGGTAGCGCGACGTCTGGCCGTGGTTCGCCAGCAGCCGCACCTGCTCCACGAGCTTGGCATCGTTGCCGGTCACCGCGCCGCCGTCGCCGAAACAGCCGAGATTCTTGGTGGGATAGAAGCTCCACCCCGCGAGCGCGCCGAAACCGCCGACCCGCTCCCCCTTCCACAGCGCACCCTGGGCCTGCGCGGCGTCTTCCACCAGCCACAGGTTGTGCCGATCGCAGATCGCGAGGATGGCGTCGACGTCGAACGGCCGGCCATAGAGATGGACGCCGAGGATGCCCTTGGTGCGCGGCGTCACCCGGGCGGTGGCGTCCGCCGGGTCGAGATTCAGGGTCTGGGGATCGACATCGGCAAACACCGGCTTGCCGCCCAGCAAGGCGACAGCCTCGGCGGTGGCGAAGAAGGAGAACGCCGGAACGATCACCTCGTCCCCGGGCTGAAGGCCGAGAGCGCGCAGAGCGACGATCAGGGCATCGGTGCCGTTGGCCATCGCGACACAGCCGGCGACGCCCAGGAACCCGGCAAAGGACGTTTCAAACTCCTTCACCTCGGGGCCGAGGACGAAAGAGCTCTGATCGAGAATACGCCGCCACCGCTCGTCGAGCTGCGAAGCAATCCGCCGGCGGGCGCGGGAAAGGTCGAGGATAGGGATCGTCATAGCCGGGGGATTCTATCGCGGGCCGCGCGTAGCCCGCTCCTGCCGCGGCGGGGACATGCCGGAAGCCGGCGGGACTCGCTCCCGTCGCGGCAGAAATCATTCCCGCCGCGACGGGACAGTGTCCGGTCGCGACCAACTCTTCCTCCGTCACGACGGGAGGCCGCCAGGTCTCGACAGAGTTGGCTCCCGCCGCGACGGGGCTGGCTCCTGCCGCGACGGGCTCACGGTACCGCAGGGCTCGGCGCGAGTCCGCCTCGACTCGATGAGCTCACTGCTCGTACAGGCGATAGCCGGGCCCGCCTTTCAGCCCGCCACGCCGGCTGTCCGGACCTGACACATGGACGCCGTCGTCGGCGCGAATAGCGTCGAGTCGTGTGGCCCCGGAACGCCAAGCACATCAAGGATCGACCGGCGTCGGAGGCTCGTACCAGATCTCGACCTCGTAGCCGTCCGGATCGGCGAAGAAGAGGTAGGGCTCGCCGGGACAGAATTCGCCCTGGCTCAGAATGGTACCGCCGGCCTGCTCGACCGCCCGCGCGGCGGCCCCGATGTCGGCCGGATCGGTGAGGCGGAAGCCGAAGTGGGCGATGCCGCCGGCTTGGCCGACCCGCTCCTTGCCCTCTTCAAAGACCAGCACGTCGCGGCTGCCCGGTGTCTGCGCCTGGATGAAGCTGCCTTTGTTGTAGACCGCCACGACGCCGAATACTTCCTGGTAGAAGCGCAACGAGCGCGCGGCGTCCCGGACGGCAAGCGCGACATGGGTCAATCCGTGTGTCTTCACCATGGTGGCCTCGGCGACGCCTACCCCTTCCCCGCCTTCGCCGGCTTCTCGATCTTCTTCACCACCGGTGGCAAGGCACCGGCGGGCTGGTTGAAGTAGTTCTGGATGTTGGCCTTGCGGCGCAGATCCTCGGTCCACTTCGCGATCGCCTCGTTGAGCCTCTGCTCGCGGAGCACGGTGCGGATCTGATCGCGCACGTCGGCCATCGGCGGCACCGATTGGCTGCGCTTCTGCATTTCGGGGACGAGCACCGTGCGGTAGTAGTTGTTGATCTCGTCCAGCCCCACGAAGACGCGCGGACCGAGCTGCTCGTCGACGTAGGCGAGCGCCATGAGCTGGCGGGCGACGATCTGGCGTAGATCTTTCGCCGTCATTCCGCTGTCTTTCAGGGCTTTCTGGAAGGCGGCCTCGTCCTTGAAGCGGCTGCGCACCTCAGCGACGCGGGCGTCGATATCGGTCACCGGCACCTGCTCGAAGCCGAAACGGTCGATCTCGTGGAAGCGCAGGCGTTCCTCGATGAGGTCGTTGAGCACCCGGCGGCGGAAGGCGACGTCGTCTTCGTTCGGGTTGCGCTGCTTGAGGCCGAGGGCGATCACGCGGTCGAGGTCTGACTGGAGGATCGGGTCCTCGTCGACCACGGCCAGGACGCGGTCTTTCAGATCGGCCTTCGGCGCCGGTGCCGCGGGTTTGGACGCCGGTTTGGGCGCGGGCTTCGTGGCGGGTTTCTGGACGGGTGCCGCTCCCAGGGCCAGGAGGGCTGCCAGGAGGGCTGCCGGGAGACGGGCGGCGAGACCGGGGCGGTGTGATCGTTCCCTCATCAAGGGCCATGCTAGCATCGGGCCAGCCATGACGGAACCGCGCTCCACTCTCACCCTGGGCCTGGCCCAGTTGGACAGCCGCCTGGGCGATGTCGAGGCCAACCTGGAGCGCCATCTGGACTGGGTCGCCTCGGCGCGTGCGCAGGGGGTCGATCTCCTCGTCTTCCCGGAGCTTTCGCTCACCGGCTACCGCTTGCTCCACCTGACCTCGCGCGTCGCGATGGCGCCCGGCTCGCCGGTGCTCGAACGGCTGGCCGAGGCGGCGCGGCCGATGGCGGTGGTCGCCGGGTTTGTCGAGACGGGCGGCAACGGTGTCCTCTACAACAGCGCGGTTCTCCTCTCCGGCGGCGCGCGGGTGCACATCCACCGCAAGCTCTATCTGCCGACCTATGGCATCTTTCAGGAGGAGCGCTTCCTGCGCCCCGGCAAGCGGCTGGGCCTCGCGAGCCTCTCCTGGGGCCAGGCGGGCATCCTGATCTGCGAAGACCTCTGGCATCCCGAGCTGGCGCGGCGTCTGGCGGTGGCGGGCGCCCGGCTGCTTCTCATCCCCTCGGCCGGCCCGGGGCGGGTCGGACCCGGCGAAGATCCGGCGAGCCATGAGAGCTGGGAGATGCTCACCCGCGCCACCTCGCTGCTCGACACCTGCTGGGTCGCCTACTGCAACCGGGTCGGCTGGGAAGAAGGCTCGTTCTACGCCGGCGGCAGCCACATCGTGCGGCCGGGTGGTGAGGTCCTCGCGCGCGCGCCGTTCCTCGACGAGCACCTGCTGGTGGCCGAGATCGATCTGCGCGAAGCCGACCGTCTGCGCTGGCGTCTCCCGCTGCTCGCCGACGAGCGGAACGACATCGAGGGGCCGGAGGTGCCCGAATGAAAGCGGGACTGAGCGCCGGAATGACCGGAACGGGCGGAACGGGCGTCCGCGACCGCTTGCTCCTCAATGCGCCGCTCGCCGTCGCGGTCCTCACCGGCTTCATCCGCGACGCCGTCGAGTCCTCCGGGACGGCAGGCGTCGTCGTCGGCCTTTCGGGCGGCGTCGACTCCTCCTTCGCCGCCGCTCTCGCGGCCCGGGCTCTCGGTCCGGACCGAGTCCATGGTTTCCTCTTGCCCTACCGGACGTCGAGTCCCGAGTCCGAAGCCGACGCACGGCAGGTGGCGCACCACCTGCGCATGCCGTTCCGGGTGATTGACATCTCGCCGATGATCGACGCCTACTTCGCGACCGAGACCGATGCCGACCCGGGCCGCCGCGGCAACAAGATGGCGCGCGAGCGGATGACCATCCTGTTCGATCAGGCGAAGCGGCTCAACGCGCTCGTCCTCGGCACCTCGAACAAGACCGAGATCCTGCTCGGCTACTCGACTGTCTTCGGCGACAACGCCAGCTCGCTCAACCCGCTCGGCGATCTCTACAAGCATCAGGTCTGGCAGCTCAGCCGCCATCTCGGCCTGCCGGAGAAGGTGGTGAGCAAGGCGCCCTCGGCCGACCTCTGGGAAGGGCAGACCGACGAAGGCGAGCTCGGTTTCTCCTACGCCGTCGCGGACGAGGTCCTCTATCTGCTGTTCGACGCCGGCCTGACGCCCGCCGAGATCGTCGAGCAGGGCTACGACGAGGGAGTCGTGCAGCGCATCGTCCGCCTGGAGCAGCAGTTCCGCTTCAAGCGCCGCCTGATGCTCATCGCCCGCCTCTCCGGCAGCGCCATCAATCTGGACCAGGAGATTCCGCGCGACTGATGCCCGGCAAGCTCCTGATCGTGGCAACCCCGATCGGCAACCTCGACGACCTGTCTCCGCGTGCGCGGGCCGCTTTCGAGGAAGCCGACCTCATCGCCTGTGAGGACACCCGCCACACCGGCCGGCTGCTGTCCAATCTGGGAATCAAGAAGCCGCTCGTCTCGCTGCACGAGCACAACGAGCGCCAGCGCCTGCCGCGCCTGCTCGCCGATCTGGCCGCGGGCAGGACGATCGCCGTGGCGAGCGACGCCGGCACGCCGCTCCTCTCCGATCCCGGCTTCCTCCTCGTCCGCGAAGCCGCGGCGCAGGGGGCGCGCATCGAGCCGATCCCCGGCCCTTCCGCCCTGCTCGCCGCCCTGGTCGCCTCCGGCCTGCCGCCCTACCCCTTCACCTTCGCCGGCTTCGTGCCGCCGAAGAGCGGAAAACGGCGCGCGTTCTACAAGCAGTGGTCCACCATCGGCCACACCCTTATCCTCTTCGAATCGCCCCATCGGATTCTCCACAGCCTGGAGGACGCCTTGGCCGAGATGGGAGACCGTCCGGTCGCCGTCTGCCGCGAGCTGACCAAGTTGCACGAAGAGGTGCTGCGGGGGCCTCTTTCGAGCGTCCTGGACGAGCTGAAAAAGCGGCCGGGAATCAAAGGGGAGTTTGTGGTGGTGGTAGGGTAGAGCCAGGCGCCGGAATTGCAGGCCCGGCTTCGGCGGTCTGCGTTCAGCCGATCGAGAGGACAGACATCATTCCTGGGAGGGTTGCCCGATGGCCAAAGATACGGCAAAAACTACGAAGCAGGACGAGGGGACGATCACCCGCGAGCGTCTGGTCGAGCTGCTCAACGAGGACCTGGCACGCGAGTACCAGGCCATCATCTCGTATGTCATCTACAGCCAGGTGATCAAGGGCGCACAGTACATGTCGATCGCCACCGAGCTCGAGAAGCATGCCGCCGAGGAGCTGCAGCACGCGCTCACCCTCGCGAAGCAGATCGACTACTTCGGAGGCCAGCCGACGGCGACCCCCAAGCCGGTGCGCACCTCGGACAAGGCGGAGGACATGCTGCGCTTCGACCTCGACAACGAGAACGAGACGGTGCGCAACTACCGCGAGCGCGTCCGCCAAGCGGAGTCGCTGGGTGAATATGCCCTGGCCGAAGACCTGCGCGAGATCATCCTCCAGGAGCAGGAGCACCAGATCGATCTGGCCACGGCGCTCGGGATCGACGTCCCCAAAGAAGGCTTGGGACGGAAGTCCGGCCGGACGACACCTGTCGGCTGAGAGCGAAGCGGCAGCCTACTTGGAGAGAGCGCTTGCGGCGGGCGCCGGCGGAACGAGATTCCGGTCGGCGTCCTTCCAGGCGTTCTGGAAGTCCGCGTAGGCGCGCACCGACTCCTCGCGGTTCCCCTCGGCAGCCCAGGCACGGGCGAGGCCGTAGAGCGCATGCCCGTTGCGGGGCCGGAGCTTCAGGGAAGCCTGCCAGGCGTCACGCGCTTCCTTCCAGCGGCCGGCCCGCTCGCAGGCCCAGGCCAGCGTCTCGACGACCGGACGGGTGTAGTGCGGCGGCTCCCAGTAGCCGAGGTCGCGCTCGCGGTCGGCGGCCTCGTGGAGCTTGGCGATCGCTTGGTCGTGTTTCCCTTCCAGGCTGTCGAGAGCGCCGCGGAGCTCGAGGAGGTTCACGGCGAGGATCTTGGCGGCGGTGCCGAAGTACCAGTCCGAGCCGACCGCGATGGTCTTCCCCGCGAGCTTCCGGTTGAGCGCGTCGAGCGCATCGGTTTGCGCGCGGAGAGCGTCGGCGTCGCCTTGGACCGCGGCGGCCATCCCCCGCGCATAGGCGAGCATGCCGCCCTGGTAGTCGCGGACGAGCGAGGTGTCGGCCGGCGGCGTCTGGGCGGCGACACCCTCCAGGCTCTTGGCGGCCTCGGCCCAAAAGCCGTAGCGCATCTGCAAGCGCGCACGGGCAGTCTGCCCGCCATAGAGAATGAAGCCGAGGCCGAGCGACTTGGAGCGCTCCGGATCGACCGGAATGCGGGCCAGCTCATCCGCCCAGCGGAGCCCTTCCTGATAGCGGCCGTCCTCGGCACAGCTCCCCACCAGGTAGTCGAGGTTGTGGACATAGTTCCAGTCGTCGGCGACCGGAATACCCTGGTCCTTCATATAGGCGAGATCGATCTCGCGGGAGGCGAGGAAGGCGTCGCGCGCCTTGGCGTACTCGCCGATCCGATAATAGATATGGCCCGGCATGTGGGCCACATGCCCGCAGCGCGGCGCGAGCGCGGGCAGAGCGATGGAGCTGGCGAGCCCGTCTTCCGGACGTGAGCTGTTCTCGACGGCGTGGATCCAGTAGTGGTGGGCCGCCGCGTTGTCCGGATGCGCCGCAAGGATGTTGCGCAGGATCGCCTGGCTGTAGAGCTGGCCGTCCTTGGGCCGGCCGTCCGCGGGCTCATACCCCTGGCGCAGGAAGTCGGCGAGGAGGATCTGCGCCTGGAGGTCGCCGGGGTAGAGGTCGATCAGCGCCTCCATCTCATGGATGAATCCGGCGCGCTTCTCGGCCTGCGGTCTGGTCTTGTCCGGCTTGCCGGTCTTATCGTGGGGATCGAGCGCCGCGGCGGCGCGGAGGTAGAAGCGCTCGTGCTCGCTCGCCTTGTCGCTCAGCGCAATGGCGCGGTCGAGCGCGGCCTCGCGCTCGCCGCCCTGCTCGCGGGCGTTGTACTGCAGCGACCGCCAGATGCCCCACCAGCCCATGGCGCAGGAGGGATCGAGGCGCACGGCCTCGCGGAAGGCGCGCACGGATTCGAAGTCCCAGAAGCAGTGCAGGAGATTGAGCCCCTGGTCGAAATAGCGCTGCGCCTGCGGCGAGCAGGAGACCTGGAGCGACGCATTGCCGATGCCGTCCATCAACGGCGGCGGCGGGAGGCTGCCGACCTCCGGCACAGCGGCGTCGTGACAGGCCGGACCGGACGCCGTCTGGGTGTTTTGGGCGTTCTGAGCGGTGGCGAGGGCCGCCGGGGCCATGCCGAGGACGAGAAAAAGGAGGATAATCTGGCGCTTCATGTTTCCGCAGCTCCCAAGACACGCGTTCGAGCAGGAGGATGATGGCTGATGACGAGCCGATTTTCCAGCGGCCCGCCTGAGCCCGATCCTGCGGCTCCGCTCTCCCGGGGTCAGGAGGCGCTCTGGTTCGTGGACCGGATGGCGCCCGGGAACGCCGCCTACAACCTGGTGGCGGCGGCGCGCGTGCACACCGCCGAGGCGCTCGATGTCGCCGCTTTGGAGCGCGCGTTCCGCCTGCTCGCCGCGCGCCATCCGGAGCTGCGTGCCACCTTCTCCGCGGGACATTCTGCCGGGCCAGTCAAAGAAATTCACGAGCGGCTCGATCCTGAATTCCAGGTGGTGGACGCCGCGGGGTGGAGCGAACGGCAGATCACGGACCGCCTGGCGGCCGAGGCGCGCCGGCCGTTCGATCTGGAGCACGGACCGCTGCTCCGCGCCGTCGTCCTGATCGGAGCCGGGGCGCCGCGGCTGCTGATCGCGGTGCATCACATCGCCGCCGACTTCTGGTCGCTGGGGATCATCGCCCGCGAGCTTGGGCCGCTGTACGCCCAAGGGACCGCCGCCGATCTGCCGGCTCTGCGCTCCAGCTACGACGACCACGTCCAACGCGAACGGGAGCGGCTCGCCGGCCCGCGCGGCGAACGGCTCTGGAGCTTCTGGCGCGAACGCTTGCACGGCGTTCCGGATCTCGAGCTTCCTGGAGACCGTCCTCGCCCGGCCAGTCCCCTCCATGCCGGCGGAGCGTTGGCCTTTCGTCTCGATGCCGCGCTGACCGCCGGCATGCAAAACCTCGCCGGCCAGCGCGGCGCGACCCTGTTTGCGACCCTCCTCGCCGGTTTCCAGGTGCTCCTCGCCCGCACCGCCGGGCAGACTGGCTTCGCCGTCGGCGTGCCCGCGGCAGGCCGGTCCTCCGCTGCTTTCGAAGGCACGGTGGGCTATTTCGTCCAGCCGCTCGCCCTGCGTTCCGATCTCTCCGGTGACCCCACCGCCGAGGAGCTTCTGGAGCGCACGCGGCGGACGCTGCGCGAGGGGCTCGCGCATCAGGCATTCCCGTTCCCGCTGCTGGCGGAGCGGCTGCGGCCGGTCCGCACGCCGGGACGCTCGCCGCTGGTCCAGGCGATGCTCAACTTCCACCAGGCGCGGAGGAACGGCGAGGAGACCTTTCCCGAATTCGTGATCGGCCGCGCCGGCACCCGTCTCGTGCTTGGCGAGCTGACCCTGGAGGCGATCGCGCTGCCGCCGCGCGAAGTGCCGTTCGATCTCACCCTGACGCTCGCCAAGGAGAGCGGATCCGGAGCCGGCCTCGCGGCGGTGCTCGACTACAGCGCGGACCTCTTCGACGCCACCACGGCCCGGCGTCTTGCCGAGCGCTTCACGCGGCTGCTGGCGGCGATGGTGGCCGAGCCCGCCCGCGCCGTGGACGACCTGCCGTTCCTGGGAGAGGCGGAGCGGCATCAGGTGCTCGCCGAATGGAACGACACCGGGCGGACCGCGGCAAGCCAGGATCTCTACGCGCGGTTCGCGGCGCAGGCGGAGCGGGCGCCGGACGCGACGGCGGCGGTGGGACAAGCCGGCGAGGACGAAAACCGGCTCACGTACCGGGAGCTGGACCGCCGTGCCCGGGATCTCGCCGGGCATCTGCGGCGGCTGGGGGTTGGGCCGGAGCGGGTGGTCGGGGTGCTCCTGGACCGTACGCCCGACATGGTGGCCTCGCTGCTCGGGGTGCTCGCGGCCGGCGGCGCCTACCTGCCGCTCGATCCCGCGCATCCGCCCGCGCGATTGGAGATGCTGCTCCACGAGTCGCGGGCGGAATTGACGATCACCCGCAAGAGTTTGCGCGGCCGGTTGCCTGAGACGGAAGCGGTTGTCTGTTTGGAGAATCTTCCCCCCTCTCCCGGCCGGTGGGAGGGGATGGGAGAGGGGGGCCAGGGGGGTGAGGCCCTCGCCTATGTCCTCTACACCTCGGGCTCCACCGGCCACCCCAAAGGAGTCGCTGTCACGCACGGATCGGTCGCCGCGCTGCTCGACTGGGCGTCCGCTGCGTTCCCTCCTGAGGAGCTCGCCGGAGTCTTTGCCGCGACGTCGATCAGCTTCGATCTTTCGGTCTTCGAGCTGTTCGCTCCTCTGACGACCGGCGGCACCGTGATCCTGGGCGCTAACCCGCTGGCGCTGCACGGCCTGACCGCGGCCGGCGAGGTGACGCTGGTCAACACCGTCCCCTCCGCCATGGCCGAGCTGCTGCGCCAGGGGCCGCTCCCCGGATCTGTACGCGCCGTCGCTCTGGCCGGCGAGCCGCTCCGCGCGGAGCTGGCGCGCCGGGTGCGCGCGGCGGGTAGTGCGCGGGTGCTCAATCTTTACGGTCCCACGGAGGACACGGTCTACTCGACCGCGGCCAGGGTGGACGAAGACGGCGAGCCGTCGATCGGCCGTCCACTCCCCGGCAGCCGTGCCTACGTCCTGGACGCCAAGATGACGCCCTGCCCGATCGGCGTCGCCGGCGAGCTCTGGCTGGCCGGTGCGGGGCTCGCCCGGGGCTATCTCCACCGCGCCGATCTGACCGCCGAGCGGTTCCTCCCGGACCCGTTCAGCACGGCCGGCGGACGACTTTACCGGACCGGCGACTGCGCCCACCTGCGGCCGGACGGCGCCTTGGAGCTGTTGGGCCGCGTCGACCAGCAGGTCAAGGTCCGCGGGGTGCGGCTCGAGCTGGGGGAGGTGGAGGCCGCGCTGCTGCGCCAGCCCACGGTGCGCGAGGTTGCGGCCGGCGTACGCAACGAGGGGGCCGAGCGGGCTCTGGTCGCCTGGGTGGTGCCGATCGCGGGGAGCGGCGGCGCGGGATGGCTGTCGGAATTGCGGGCCGCCCTCGGCGCGAGCCTTCCCGGCGCCATGATCCCATCGCGTTGGATGGAGCTGGCGGCGCTGCCGCGCACACCCGGCGGCAAGATCGACCGGCCCGGTCTCCCCGATCCCGAGTCCGGCTCCGGCGCGGACCGTGAGATCACGCGCCCTCGCGATCCGGTGGAGGAGGCTCTGGCGGCTCTTTTCTGCGAGGTGCTGGGCGTTCCGGCGATCGGGATGGAGGAGAGCTTTTTCGAGCTGGGCGGCCACTCGCTGCTCGCCATGCGGCTGCTGGCGCGGGTGGATCAGGCGTTCGGCGTCGAGATTCCGGTGCAGGGGCTGTTCGAGCGGCCGACGGTGGCGTTGCTCGCGAAGATGGTGGCGGACGGAGCGTCCGCCCGCCCAGGGCGGCCACGCAGGGTGCCTGGCGGCATCCTGCGGACCGCCCCTACGAAAGCGTCGACGGCGCAGGAGCGGATCTGGTTCCTGGACCGGCTGGCTCCGGGGCTGGCGGTGTACAACCTGCCCGGGGGCTTCCTGCTCCGCGGATCCTTGCAAACAGATCTCCTCGCCTGGGCGTTCGGCGAGGTGACGCGCCGGCATGAGGCGCTGCGCACCCGGTTCGTCGCTGTGGCGGGACGACCCGTTCAGACGATCGATCCTCCGACGTCTTTTGTATTGCCGCGGATCGACCTGCGCGGGCTGCCGGAGGCGGCTCGTGCCAGCGAGCAGAGGCGGATTGCCGACGCCGAGGCCCGCAGACCGTTCGATCTGGAACACGGTCCGGTCCTGCGCGCGGCTCTGGTGCGGCTGGGTGCTGAAGAGCATCTGCTTCTGGTCACCGCGCACCACATCGCGGCGGACGGCTGGTCGATGGGACTGATGGCGCGGGAGATCGCCACGCTGATGCGGACCCGGACGCCTCTCCCGGCGCTGCCGATCCAATATGCCGACTATGCGGTCTGGGAACTGGAGGAAGCGGCGGACGAAGGATTTGCCGCTCGGCTTGCCGCCTCGTGCGAGCGGCTGGCCGGAGCTCCACTCCTGCTCGAGCTGCCCACCGACCGGCCGCGCCCTGCCGTGCAGAGCTTCCGCGGCGGCCGGCGGTCCCTCGCTATGCCGCCGGATCTCAGACCGGTCCTGCCTGGCGTGACCCCGTTCATGGTCCTTACCGCGGCACTGCAAACCGTGCTCGGACGTTGGACCGGGAGCGACGACCTGCTCCTCGGGACCCCGGTGGCCAACCGCCGCCAGGTGGAGACCGAGCCGCTGATCGGCCTCTTCGTCAACACGCTCGTGCTGCGTGGCGATCTCTCGGGCGATCCGCCGTTCAGTGCGCTCCTCGACCGGGTCCGGCGGACGGTCCTGGCCGCGTTTCTCCTGCAGGACATGCCGTTCGAGAAGCTGGTGGAGGCGCTGGCGCCGGAGCGTTCACTCAGCCATTCGCCGCTCGTCCAGGCGGTGCTCGTCTTCCAGAACGTACCGCCTGGAACGCTGGCGCTGCCGGGTCTGGAAGTGCTGCCGGTCGCCGTCGAGACCGGAACGGCCAAGTTCGACCTGACGGTGGAGATCAGCGGAGAGGCTCCGTTCGCCGGCTCCATCGAATATCGCAGCGATCTGTTTGACGCGGCGACGATCGACCGGCTGGCGGGCCACTTCGCCACACTACTGGCCGGTGCGGTGGCCGCTCCGGAGCGCCGCCTCGCGGAGCTGCCGCTGCTCACCGCGGCGGAAGAGCGCCAGCTCGCCGCCTGGAACGCGCCGGTGCAGATGCCGCCAGAGGCGGCACTTCATGCGCGATTCGAGGCATGGGCCGCGCGCGCACCGCACGCCGTGGCCGTGGTCAGCGGCGACCGGTCGCTGACCTATGGCGAGCTGAACGACCGGGCCGGCCGGTTGGCGCGCACGCTGCGGCGTCTCGGGGTAGGTCCGGAGGTGTTGGTGGGCCTGTGCGCCGAGCGTTCTCCGGAGCTGCTGGTTGGAATTCTCGGCGTGCTCAAGGCGGGCGGCGCCTATCTCCCTCTCGACGCCGGACATCCGCGGGAGCGGCTGGCGTTCACCCTGGACGACGCCAAGCCGAAGGTGCTGCTCACCCAGCGGCGCCTGCTCGACCGTTTGCCGGCGTCGACCGCCAGGGTGGTGCTGCTGGACGGCAATGTCGGAGATGACTTCGGGGGTGATTTCGAGGAGGTGAAGGCTGATCCGGATCAGCTCGCGTACGTCATCTATACGTCAGGCTCGACCGGCCGTCCGAAGGGGACGCTGATCTCGCATGGCAACGTGACGCGGTTGCTGGCGGGGACGGCGGGCGCTTTTGCCGGCGGGCCAGACGTCTGGACTCTGTTCCATTCCCCCGCCTTCGACTTCTCCGTCTGGGAGATCTGGGGAGCGCTGGCCTTCGGCGGGCGGCTGGTGGTGGTGCCACCCGCGGTGAGCCGGTCTCCGGAGGATTTTCTTCGCCTGCTTTCCCGCGAGGACGTAACGGTGCTCAATCAGACGCCGTCCGCCTTTCTGCATCTGGCGCGGGCTGCCGAGGCGGCGGGCGTCCCGGAGCTCCCCGCTCTCCGTCTGGTGATCTTCGGCGGTGAGGCGCTGGAGGTGGGGGCGCTCGCTTCGTGGCTCGACCGGCCGGGTGCTCTTCCCCGGCTGGTCAATATGTACGGCATTACCGAGACGACCGTGCACGTCACCTGGCGGCCGATCGAGGCGGCCGACCTTGCGGCGGCGCAACGCAGCCCGATTGGCGTGCCGCTGTCGGATTTGAGCGTGCACGTCCTCGATCCTCACGGCCGGCCGGTGCCGGTGGGCGTCCCGGGAGAGATCCACGTGGGTGGCGCGGGCGTCGGCCGCGGGTACCTCGGACGGCCGGAGCTGACGGCGGAGCGCTTCGTGCCCGATCCTTTTTCCACAGCCCCCGGAGCGCGTCTCTACCGCAGCGGCGATCTCGCGCGGCGACGCCCGGACGGACAGATCGACGTCCTCGGCCGGATCGACCAGCAGGTCAAGATCCGCGGCTTCCGCGTCGAGCTGGGGGAAATCGAGGCGGCGCTGGCGCAGCATCCGGCGGTTGCGGCGGCTGCGGTCTCGGTACGGGAGCACGAGGGAGACCGCCGGCTGGTTGCCTTCTGGGTGCCGCACGAAGGCTCGTCTCCGGAGCCGGCGGCGTTGCGCGCTTTTCTCAAGGAGCGGCTGCCCGAGCACATGGTGCCAGGCTCCTGGACAGCGCTTCGCGAGCTGCCGCTGACCGCCAGCGGCAAAGTCGACCGGCGGCGCTTGGCCGAGCTGCGGGTGGAGGAGGCTGATGAGGCCGTCGACGCCTCGCCGCGCACGCCGACCGAAGAGATCCTCGCCGGGCTCTGGGCCGAGCTGCTCGGCCGTGTCTGTGGTTCTGCGGACGATTTTTTCGCGGTGGGGGGGCATTCGTTGCTCGCCACGCAGCTCGTCTCGCGGGTGCGCCGGGCGTTCGGGATCGAGATCCCGGTGCTCGCGCTCTTCGAAGCTCCCACTCTCGCCGGCTTGGCGGAACGGGTGGATACGATCCTCGGGAAGCCGGACGCGGCGGCCCTGCCGGCCATCGAGCCGGCACCCGGCTCCGGACCGTGGCCGCTCTCCTTCGCGCAGCGCCGCCTCTGGCTGCTCGATCGGCTGGAGCCGGGCGGCAGCGCCTACAACATCCCGCTTGCGGTCCACCTCACCGGCCCGCTGGATGCTCACCGCCTGGAACGGAGCCTCGGAGCGATCGTCGACCGCCACGCAACGCTGCGGACCCGGTTCGTGGAGATCGCCGGTGAGCCGATGCAGGAGGCTCAATCGATCCGTCCGATCCTGCCGCGGATCGACCTCTCCGCTCTCCCCGGGGAGCTGGAGAGGCTTCTCACAGAGGAGGCGGAACGGCCGTTCGACCTGACTACGGGTCCGCTGCTTCGCGCTCTGCTCGTCGAGCTGGGGAACGAAGACGCCGTGCTCGCGCTGACCGTGCATCACATCGCGAGCGACGGCTGGTCGACCAGGGTGCTGGTGCGCGAGCTGAGCGCGCTCTACCGGGGCGGCTCGCTGCCGCCGCTGCCGATCCGCTACGTCGATTTCGCCCTCTGGCAGCGGCTCTGGATGACTGGCACCGTGTTGGACGCTCAGCTCGCCTGGTGGCGCGAGCGGCTGGCCGGCGCTCCCGTTCTCGACCTGCCGACGGACCGGCCGCGTCCGCCCGTTCAGACCTACCGCGGACGACAGATCCAGCTCGCGGTGCCCGCCGGCCTGTGGCAGCGGGCCGGCGCGGCGGCGCGGCGCCAGGGGAGCACGCCGTTCATGCTGCTTCTCGCCGCGCTCCAGGTTCTCCTGGCCCGCTGGTCCGGGCAGAGCGACTTGAGCGTCGGCTTTCCGGTGGCGAACCGGCGGCGGCCGGAGACCGAAGGGCTGATCGGGCTCTTCGTCAACACGCTCGTGCTCCGCGCGGGCCTGGCGGACGATCCCACCGGCGCCGAGCTGCTCCACCGGACGCGCGCGGCGGCCCTCGGTGCCTATGCCCATCAGGATCTGCCGTTCGAGAAGCTGGTCGAGGAGCTGCGGCCGGCGCGGCGTCTGGACCGCAGCCCGCTCTTCCAGGTGCTGCTCGCCCACAACGCCGCGCTGCCGGAGCCGGATCTCGCGGGTCTGACCGCCGAGCCGCTGGAGTTGGCCACCCGCACCGCCAAATTCGATCTGAGCTGGCTGTGGCGGGAGAGCGGCGGAGCGCTGGCCGGAGCCCTCGAATACTCCACCGACCTCTTCGATAGGCCGACCGCCCTGCGCCTGGCCGGGCACTTCGAACGCCTGCTCGCCGGCCTCACCGAGATGGCTGAGCAGCGGATCTCGGATCTTCCATTGCTCTCGGAGGCCGAAGCGGCACAGCTTGCCTACGAATGGATCGATACGGGAGAGATCGCTTTAGCTCCGTCTCTGCCCGAGCTGTTCGCGCGGCAGGCCGAGCGGACGCCGGGAACGGAGGCGCTGGTGGCCGGCACCGAGCGCCTCACCTACGCCGAGCTGGACCGAAAGGCCGGCGAGATTGCCATCCGCTTGGGCGCGCTGGGCGTGGCGCCCGAGATCCGCGTGGCGGTCTGCCTGGAGCGCTCGACCGACCTGGTCGCCGCTCTGCTGGCGGTGTGGAAGGCGGGAGGGGCCTACGTGCCACTCGATCCGGAGTGGCCGCGGGAGCGCCTCACCTGGATGTTGGAGGATTCCGGAGCCGCAGTGCTGGTCGGGCGGCGGGAGCGAATGGGCGGATGGGCGGTGCGGATGCCGGTCGTGGACCCCGCACCGTCGCTGCCTCCCCCCCCTGACCCCCCTCTCCCATCACCCTCCCAACCACCGGGAGAGGGGGGAACCGCAGAGCCAGACGATGCTGTCTACACCGGGCGGTGGCGCCCCTCTCCCGGCGGCCGGGAGGGGATGGGAGAGGGGTCGGGGGTGAGGCCCTCCGGCTGTGCCCCTCAGTCCCTCGCCTACGTCATCTACACCTCTGGCTCCACCGGCCGTCCCAAAGGCGTGGCCGTCTCGCACGCCAACGCCGCGGCGCTCGCCTGCTGGGCACGGGAGGCGTTCGCTCCGGAGGAGCTGGCCGGCGTCCTCGCCGCGACCTCGGTCTGTTTCGATCTCTCGGTCTTCGAGCTGTTCGTCACCCTGGGTCTCGGCGGCACGGTGATCCTGGCCGAGAACGCCCTCGCCCTTCCCACCCTGCCGGCCGCCAGCGCCGTCACGCTGGTCAACACCGTCCCTTCGGCGATGGGCGAGCTGGTGCGGACGGACGCCTTGCCGGGCGCGGTGCGGACGGTCTGTCTGGCTGGCGAGGCGTTGCGGCGCGATCTGGTGGATCGGATTCAGGAGCGGTCCGGGGTGCGCGTCCTCAATCTCTACGGCCCGACCGAGGACACGACCTACTCGACCGGTGCCGTGATGCCGCGCGGCGAACAGGGAGCGCCGTCGATCGGCCGTCCGCTGCCGGGCACGCGGGTTTTTCTGCTCGACCGCGCCGGCCACCGGGTGCCGCCAGGTGCTGTCGGCGAGCTGTGCCTCGGCGGCTCCGGACTGGCGCGCGGCTATCTGGGCCGGCCAGCGCTGACCGCGGAGCGTTTCGTTCCCGACCGCTGGTCAGCCGTGCCCGGCGACCGTCTCTACCGGACCGGTGACCTGGCCCGTTGGCGCGCCGACGGCAATCTCGACTTCCTGGGCCGCATCGACCACCAGGTCAAGGTGCGCGGCTTCCGCATCGAGCCGGGAGAGATCGAAGCGGCGCTCCTCCGCCAGCCCGGTGTGCGGGCGGCCGTCGTCATGCCGCGCGGAGCCGGAGAGCCCGGCGGCATGCGGCTGATCGCCTGGGTGGTGCCCGACCTGGGGACTCCGGAGCCCGCCGTCCTGCGCGCCGCGTTGCGCGACGTCCTCCCCGCTCACATGGTGCCGTCGGCGATCGTCGTCCTCGCCGAGCTGCCGCGGACGTCCAGCGGGAAGATCGATCGCACGGCGCTGCCCGATCCTGGCCACGAGGACAGGGCGGACTACACCGCGCCGCGCAGCCCGGTCGAGATCCTGCTGGCGGAGATCTGGGCCGCCGTGCTCGGCGTGGAACGGGTCGGCGCGCACGACGACTTCTTCGCCCTCGGCGGGCACTCCCTGTTGGCGACCCAGGTGGTGTCGCGGGTGCGCGAGGCGTGCGGGGTGAGCCTGTCGCTGCGCGCGCTGTTCGAGGCGCCGATTCTGGAAGCCCTGGCCGGCCGGGTCGAGGAGGCCCGGCAACAGGAGAGGCAGCCGGCTCC
Source organism: Thermoanaerobaculia bacterium (assembly GCA_036264355.1). Taxonomy (GTDB): domain Bacteria; phylum Acidobacteriota; class Thermoanaerobaculia; order Multivoradales; family UBA5704; genus UBA5704. The sequence goes on along the minus strand of DATARD010000195.1, from coordinate 10,774 downwards.
GCCGATGAGACGAGTGCCGCGCGATGGAGACCTCCCGCTCTCCTTCTCGCAGCAGCGCCTCTGGTTCCTGGAACAGATGGAGCCCGGCAATCCCAACCTCCACATCGCCATGGCGCTCCATCTCGCCGGCCCGCTGCACACCGCCGCCCTCGGCGCGGCGCTCGGAGAGGTGGTGCGCCGCCACGAGACGCTGCGTACCATCTTCAGCGCGCGCGGCGGTCGCCCCATCCAGGTGATCGGACCTCCGGCTCCAGCCGCTTCGTTCCGTCTGCCGGTGGCGGACCTGGCGGGCCTGCCCGCGGAGCGGCGGCGCGAGGCCGCTCTGCGCGAGATGGCCGCCGCGGCGTGGAGCCCGTTCGATCTGGCGCAGGGGCCGCTGCTGCGCGCCATGCTGCTGCGGCTGAGCCCGGATGGCGACGAGCACACGCTCCTCCTGGCTCTCCACCACATCGTTTCGGACGGATGGTCCAACGAGATCCTCTTCACGGAGCTGACCACCCTCTACGAGGCGTTCCGCGCCGGGCGCCCGTCGCCGTTGCCGGAGCTGGCGGTGCAGTACGCCGACTTCGCGAGCTGGCAACGCGATTGGCTGCGGAGCGAGGTGCTGGACGAGCAGCTCGCCTTCTGGCGCACGGCTTTGAGGGCTCAGGAAGGCTTTCCGCTGCTCGATCTGCCCACCGACCGGCCGCGCCCGGCGGTGCCCACGCTGCGCGGCGCGCGCCGGCCGCTGCGGTTGCCGCCGGGTTTGGTGGCGGCCCTCCGCGCCGCCGGCCGGGAGCGCGGCGCCACGCTCTTCATGGTGCTCCTGGCGGCCTTCCAGTCGTTCCTCCATCGCACGACCGGCCAGGCCGAGCTGCTGGTGGGCTCACCGGTCGCCAACCGCACCCGGATCGAGATCGAAAAGCTGATCGGCATGTTTTTCAATCTCCTCGCCTTCCGCGCCGATCTGGCGGACGATCCGGCGTTCTCCAGCCTGCTGGCGCGGGTGCGCGAGTCAGCGCTCGCCGCCTATCTCCATCAGGAGCTGCCGTTCGAGAAGCTGCTGGAGGAGCTGCAGCCGGAGCGCCACCTGAGCCGCACGCCGCTCTTCCAGGTCACCCTGGTGCTCCAGAACGCGCCGCGCGTGGCCGTGGAATTGCCGGAGCTGACCCTCTCTCCGCTGGACATCGGCAGCCCGGGAGCCAACTTCGATCTGAACCTGCAGCTCACCGAAGAGCCGGAGGGCCTCACCGGCTGGATCGAATACCGCACCGACCTTTTCGACGCGCCGACCGTCGACCGCATGGCCGGCCACCTCCGGAACCTGCTGGCCGCGGTGGCGGCGCATCCCGGGGAGCATCTCTCCCGCCTCCCTCTCCTCTCCCCGGAAGAGCGCTTCGAGCTCGTCCACGAATGGAACGACACGGGGACCGTCACAGCGCCCGGCACCCTCCATGGTCTGTTTGCGGCCCAGGCGGCGCGCACGCCCGAAGCGATCGCCGTGGTGGCCGCCGACCGTTCCATGACCTACGCCGAGATCGAGCGCGAATCCGCACGCCTGGCCCGCCGCCTGCGCGCCCGCGGGGTCGGCCCCGGTGGGCCGGTCGCCGTCTCGCTGGAGCGCACCGCGGAGATGGTCCCGGCGCTCCTCGGCGTCCTGCGGGCCGGCGGCTTCTACGTCCCCCTGGACCCTGCCTGGCCGGCGGCACGAAGCGCGGCGATCCTCTCCTCGCTGGGCGTAACGCACCGCCTCGACGGGCTCCTGGATGAAGGAGAGGAGAAGGACGGTCCGGAGATCTCTGACCCGGAGGCGCTGGCCTATGTGATCTTCACCTCCGGATCGACCGGCCAGCCCAAGGGCGTGATGATGCAGCACCGGCCGGTGGCCAACCTGATCGGCTGGGTGAACCGCACCTTCGGAGTCGGCCCCGGCGACCGGTTGCTGTTCGTCACCGCGCTCGTTTTCGATCTCTCGGTGTACGACATCTTCGGAATTCTCGCCGCGGGCGGCACGGTGCGGATCGCGTCGGAGGCCGAGACGCGGGACCCCGAGGCCCTGGCGCGCGTGCTCTGCCGGGAGCCGGTCACGTTCTGGGACTCGGCACCGGCGGCGCTCGGCCAGGTCGTGCCGTTCCTGCCGGCCGCGGGCGGCGACCGCTCCCGCCTCCGCCTCGTCTTCCTGAGCGGTGACTGGATTCCTCTCCCCCTGCCCGGCGCGATGACCGGCGCCTTTCCGCGCGCCCGGGTGATCGCCCTGGGCGGCGCCACGGAGGCTGCGATCTGGTCCAACTCGTATTCCGTCGACATCCTCGCGCCGTGCTGGGTGAGCGTCCCCTACGGCCGGCCGATCGCGAACGCCCGCTATCTGGTGCTGGACGCCGAGCTGGAGCCCTGCCCGATCGGCGTCCCGGGCGATCTCTGGATCGGCGGCGGCTGTCTGTCGGCCGGCTATGCGGGCGATCCGGCGCTGACGGCGGCCAAATATCTCCCTGATCCTTGGGGCGAGCCGGGGGGACGACTCTACCGGACCGGTGACCGCGCGCGCTTCCTGGCGGACGGCAACCTGGAGTTCCTCGGCCGGCTCGACCATCAGGTCAAGATCCGCGGCGTCCGCATCGAGCTGGGCGAGATCGAGGCGGCGCTCCTGGCGCATCCGGCCGTGCGCGACGCGGTCGCCGTCGCGCTCGAAGGGGACGCCGGCCCGCGCGGCGACAAGCGTCTTGCGGCCTATGTAGTCCCCGCTCTCGATGCCCGTGAGAGCGAAGAGGAAGAGGCGCCGGCCGTTCAGGTGGCGCGGTGGCAGGAAGTCTACGACGCGGTGTACAGCCAGACCGATCCGTCCGATTCGACCCTCGACCTCGCCGGCTGGATCAGCAGCTACACCGGCGAGCCGATCCCCGCGGCCGAGATGCTCTCCTGGGTCGAATCGACCGTCGACCGCATCTTCTCCTCCGGGCTCCAGGACGGCGCGCGCGTGCTGGAGATCGGCTGCGGCACCGGCATGCTCCTCTTCCGCATCGCGCCGCGGTGCAGCGTCTACCACGCGACAGACCTCTCCGCGGTGAGCCTCGGCGCCATCCAGGGCCGGCTCGCCGCCCGCGGGCTCTCGCAGGTGGTGGCCCTCGAACAGCGGGCGGCGGACGACTGGACCGGCATCGCGCCCGGCTCCTTCGACGCCGTGATCATCAACTCGGTGACCCAGCACTTCCCGGGAGCCGGCTACCTGCGGCGGGTGGTCGAAGGGGCGGTCCAGGCAGTCGGCCCGGGTGGCTTCGTGTTCGTGGGCGACGTGCGCAGCCTGCCGTTGTTGCGCGCCTTCCACGCCTCGGTCCAACTCGCACAGGCGCCGGCCGGCCTGAGCCGCGTCCAGCTCGACCGCCGCGTCCGCCAGCGCGCGGCGCAGGAGGAAGAGCTGCTCGTCGATCCCCGCTTCTTCACCCGCCTCGCCGCCGAGCTGCCAGCCGTCGAAAGAGCAGAGATCCAGCTCAAGCGGGGCCGTGACCGCAATGAGATGACCCGCTTCCGCTTCGACGCGGTCCTTCATCTGCGCTCGGGTCTTTCGGCTTCGACGGACACGGCCTGGCTCGATTGGACCACTCTGCCCCGGCTTCGCGAGATCCTCGCCATCGATCACCCGGCCGTGCTCGGCGTCCGAGGCATCCCCGACGGCCGTCTCCAGGCTGAGCGTCGGGTCCTGGAGTGGTTGGAAGGATCGGCGCCGCCGGAGACCGCCGGAGCGCTGCGCAGCCTGCTCGAAGAGGACCCAGAAGAAGTAGAGCCCGAGGATCTGTGGGTGCTGGGAAGCGATCTCGGGTATGCCGTCGAGCTGCGGAGCGCCGCGGAGGTGGGATTCTGCGACGCGCTGTTCGCCACAATTCCCCCCTCTCCCGGTGGATGGGAGGGGGTGGGAGAGGGGGGCCAGGGGGGTGAGGTCACCAACGACCCCCTCCAAGGCGTCCTCGCCCGCAAGCTGGTCCCGCGCCTGCGTGCCTGGCTGGCGGAGCGGCTGCCGGAGGCGATGATCCCTGCGGCCATCATTCCGCTCGACGCCTTGCCACTGACCGCGAATGGCAAGGTGGATCGCCAGGCCCTGCCCGCGCCGGACAGCACGCGGCCGGATCTGGAGGAGGATCTGGTGGCGCCGCGCACGCCGGCCGAACGGCGGCTCGCGGCGATCTGGTCCGAGGTGCTCGGCGTCGAGCGGGTCGGCGTCCACGACAACTTCTTCAGCCTCGGCGGCGACTCGATCCTGAGCATCCAGGTGATCGCCCGGGCGCAGCAGGCCGGACTGCGGCTCACTCCGCGGCAGCTCTTCCAGCACCAGACCGTCGCCGAGCTGGCCGCCGCGGCCCTTGAAGAAGAAGCTCCGAAGGAGGGAGCGGAGCAGGGACCGGTCACCGGGCCGGTGCCGCTGACGCCGATCCAGCAGTGGCTCTTCGCGCAGGAGCTGGACGATCTCCAGCACTGGAACCTGGCGGTGATGCTGGAGCTGCGCGAGGCGGTCCGGCCGGAGCACCTGCATCGCGCCGTCGGGCTCCTGCTGGAACATCACGATGCCTTGCGCCTGCGCTTCCGGCGTGAGGCTACGGGGTGGACACAGTGGAATGATCCTCCCGGTCTGATCGTCCCCTGCGCCGCTTTCGATCTCTCGGCGCTGCCTGGCGCGGCACAGAAAGCTGCCCTGGAGTCCGCCTCGGAAGATCTGCAACGAAGCCTTGACCTGGAGGCCGGTCCGCTCCAGCGTTTCGCGCTCTTCCGCGGTGCACCTGGCGACCGCCTGCTGGTGATCATTCACCATCTCACCGTGGACGTGGTCTCCTGGCGCATCCTGCTGGAGGATCTCCAGACTCTTCTGCGCCAGCTCGCGCGAGGTGACGAACCGCGGCTGCCAGCGAAGACTGCTTCCTACCGGCGCTGGGCGGAGTTGCTCGCCGCCGGCCCGCGCCACGAGAGTCCGCGCGACTCGGGCGGCGCGGACGGAAGGAACGTCGAGGGCCTCGCCCGCACCGTCGACGTCTCCCTCGACGACGCGGAGACCGAAGCCCTGCTGCGCGAAGTCCCCGCGGCGTTCCAGACGCGGATCGACGACGTGCTCCTCACCGCTCTGGCGCGCGCCTTTGCCCGCTGGACCGGCAGCCGCTCGCTCCTGCTCGATCTCGAAGGGCATGGCCGCGACCTCCAGCCCGCCCTCGATGTGTCGCGCACGGTCGGCTGGTTCACCGATATCCATCCGGTGCTCCTGGAGACCGGGACTGGCGGACCGGAGGAGGATTTGAAGACGATCAAGGAGCAGCTCCGGCGGGCGCCGGCAGCGGGAGCCCTGCCCGGGACGCAGGTGATCTTCAACAATCTCGGACAGCTCGGCGCGCTGGGCGGCGAGGGCTCCCTGTTCCGGCCGACGGATGAGACGACCGGCGCCCAACGCAGCCCGCGGGCGCGCCGCCGGCACGTGCTCGGCGTCTACGCCAATCTCTTCGCCGGGCGGCTGGAGCTGCGCTTCGAATACAGCAGCGGCGTTCACTCCGAGGCGACGATCCGCAGCCTCGCCGACGGGTTTCTCGACGCGCTCCGCGAGCTGATCGAGCGCTGCCGCGCGGCCGGCGCTACGGGGACCGGCGGCTTCACTCCTTCAGATTTCCCCGAGGCCGATCTGGATCAGGAAGACCTCGACCTGCTGCTGGCAGAGCTCGCGTAGGAGAGCCCGATGGCGAGCGCTGATCTGGAGGACGTCTACAAGCTCTCTCCTCTCCAGCAGGGGATGCTCTTCCACAATCTGTATCACCCGGAGGAGGACGTCTACGTCGTCCAGTTCCGCTTCACCCTTGCCGGCCCGTTGAGCCCGCCGGCGCTGGAAGATGCCTGGAACCGCGTCCTTGCCCAGCATCCCGCACTCCGCACCTCGTTCCACTGGGAAAAGCTCCAGGCGCCGTCGCAGGTCGTGCACCGCCGGGTGATCTTGCCGGTCGAGGTGTACGACCTGCGCGGCCGGGAGGCGGATCTCGAACGCTTCCTGGCGGACGACCGGGCGCGCGGCTTCGATCTCACCAAGGCGCCGCTGATGCGCCTCGCCGTGCTGCGCACCGGCGCCGAGGAGCATGTGCTGGTGTGGACGCATCACCATCTCCTTCTCGACGGCTGGTCGGTGGGCCTGGTGGTCGGCCAAGTGCTCGCTCTGTATGAGGGCGCAGTCCGCGGCGAGAGCGGCGACCTCAAACGGGTCCGCCCGTTCCGCGACTACATCGCCTGGCTGCGCCGCCAGGACCTCGCCGCGGCGGAACGCTTCTGGCGCGGGGAGCTGGCCGGTTTTACCGCGCCGACTCCGCTCGGCGCTGCCGTCCCTCTCCCCGGGCGGACGGGTTACCGCGACCGTAGCGTGCGTCTGGCCCCCGCTGTCACCGCGGCGCTCCAGACCCTCGCCCGCGAGCATCAGCTCACGTTGAGCACGGTCGTGCAGGGCGCCTGGGCGCACCTTCTGTCTCGAATGAACGGCGAGGAGGACGTCCTCTTCGGCACCACCGTCGCCGGCCGGCCGGCCGAGCTGCCCGGTGTCGAGTCGATCGTCGGCCTGTTCATCAACACCCTGCCGGCACGGATCGCCGTGGAGCCGGACGCGCCGCTTGTCCGCTGGCTGCAACGGCTCCAGGAGCGCCAGACGGCCGCCCGGCAGTTCGAGCACAGCCCGCTGTTCGAGGTGCAGACGTGGAGCGAGGTGCCCGCCGGCACGCCGCTCTTCCACAGCCTCTTCGTCTTCGAGAACTTCCCCACCGCCGACGAGCGCCAGGCCGCCCGCGCCAGCTTGCAGGTCCGCGAGATCCGCCAGGTCGAGACCTCGAACTATCCCTTGAGCCTGGCGGTGACTCCGCCCGCGGGGAAGACGGCCGGGCTGGCGCTACGGGTGATCTGGGAGCGGGCGCGTTTCGAGGACGTGGAGATCGTCCGCCTCCAGGAGCACCTGAAGACGCTCCTGGAGAGCTTCGCCGCCGGTCCCTTCCGTCGGCTCTCCGAGCTCGAGATGCTGACCGCGGTGGAACGCCATCAGGCGATCATGGAATGGAACGACACGGCGGTCACACTGCCCGGACTGACCCTCGACCGCCTCTTCGCGGCGCAGGCGGAGCGCACCCCCGCGGCACCGGCAGTGACTCAGGGAGATCGGACGCTGACTTATGCCGAGCTCGACGGCTGGACGGATGAAATCGCGGCACAGTTGGTAAAGATAGGCGCCGGCCCCGGATCGCTCATCGGCCTGCTCGCGGAGCGTTCGCCGGAGCTGATCGCCGGCCTGCTCGCCATCCTCCAGGTCGGAGCCGTCTATCTCCCTCTCGATCCCACCTTTCCCCGCGAGCGGTTGGCATTCCTCCTCAGCGATTCCCGGGCCGCGCTGGTGCTGGCGCAGCCTGCTTTCGCGGATCGGTTGCCGGCGGAGGCGCGGACGATTGCGCTGGTTTCTTCCGCTGGTCTCCCCTCTCCCGGGGACAGGGTGGGGGGAGCCGGGAGAGGGGTCGGGGGTGAGGGCCTCGCCTACGTCATGTACACCTCCGGCTCCACCGGCCGGCCCAAGGGTGTCGAGGTGCGGCACGACGGCGTCACGCGGCTGGTCTGCCCGTCCGGCCGGGAGCCGTTCGCGCTCGGACCGGCCGAGGTCTGCCTCCAGCTCGCTCCGGCGGCTTTCGATGCCTCGACGCTGGAGATCTGGGCGGCGCTGGCCAACGGCGGCCATCTCGTGCTCCTCCCCGCGGGCACGCCGTCGCTCGACGAGATCGCCGCGGTGGTGCGCCGCCACGGTGTGACCAGCCTCTGGCTCACCACCGGCCTCTTCCATCAGATGGTCGAGCGAGGTCTTGAAGACCTCACCTCTCTGCGCCAGCTCCTCTGCGGCGGCGACATCCTCTCGCCGGCGCACACCGAAGAGGCGCTCCGCCAGATCCCCGGGGTCGACCTCGTGGCCGCCTACGGACCGACCGAGAACACCGTCTTCACCTCGTGTCATCCGCTCGCTGCACCAGTCGGAGCGATGGTTCCAATCGGCCGGCCCGTTCCCGGCAGCCGCATCCATCTGCTCGACGCCCGGCTCCAGCCGGTGCCCGCCGGAGCGCCGGGCCGGCTGTTCACCGGCGGCCGGGGACTCGCCCGCGGCTATCTCCACCGCCCGGAGCTGACCGCGGAGCGCTTCCTCCCCGATCCGTTCGCCCGCCTGTGGGACGAGCCCGGCGCCCGCCTCTACGACACCGGTGACCTCGCCCGCCGGCGGCCGGACGGCGTCCTCGAATTCCTCGGGCGGACCGACGCGCAGGTCAAGATCCGCGGCTTCCGTGTGGAGCCGGGAGAGGTGGAAGCGGTCCTCGGCACGCATCCGACGCTCCGTGGCGCCGCGGTGATCGTGCGCGGCGAGGCGGAGCGCCGCCATCTGGTGGCCTATGTCGTTCCAGCCGGCGAGGAGATCGCCGCCGCCGCTCTCCGCGCCTGGCTCGAAGAACGCCTCCCGGCGCCGATGATCCCCGCGTTCTTCGTCACCCTCGACGCGCTGCCGCTGACCGCCAACGGCAAGGTGGACCGCCGCGCTCTGCCGGAACCGTTCGATCAACCGTCAAGTCCGGGTGGATCGCTGTGGCCCGCGGCGCCGCGCACGCCGACCGAAGAGGTGCTGGAGGGGATCTGGAGCGAGATCCTCGGCCGCGAGCGGATCGGCCCCGGCGAGAGCTTCTTCGACCTCGGCGGCCATTCGCTCTCCGCCATCCAGGCCGCCTCGCGGATCCGCAAGGCGTTCGACGTCGAGCTGCCGCTGCGCACGCTGTTCGAAGAGCCCACGGTGGCCGCGCTCGCCCGGCGGATCGACGCCCTCCAGCAGCAACAGGACGGACCGCCGGCACCCCCGCTCGTCCCGGTGTCCCGCATCGGCGCGCTGCCGCTCTCCTTCGCCCAGCAGAGGCTCTGGTTCCTCGATCAGCTCGATCCGGGGAGCGCGGCCTACAACGTCCCCTCGGCGGTGCGCCTCACCGGCATTCTGCATTTCACCGCTCTGGAAGCCACGCTCTCCGCCATCGTCTGCCGCCATGAGGCCCTGCGCACGGTGTTCGAACGCGGCACGGACGGCATGCCGGTGCAGGTGATCCGGCCGGCCGAGCCTGTCCCCCTGCCGGTGGTGGATCTGAGCGGTTTGCAGACGGCCGATCTAGCTGCCCGCCGTCTTGCTCTCTCCGAAGCCCGCCGGCCGTTCGATCTGGTCCATGGGCCATTGCTGCGGGCCGCCCTCGTCAGGCACAGCGAGCGCGAGCACGATCTCCTGATCAACCTGCACCACATCGTGAGCGACGGCTGGTCGCTGGGGGTGCTGGTGGGCGAGCTGACGGCGCTCTACGCGGCGTTTTCAACCGACCGGCCTTCGCCCCTGCCCGCTCTGCCGGTGCAGTATGCCGACTTCGCGGTGTGGCAACGCCGGTGGCTCACCGGGCCGGTGCTGGAGGCGGAGCTGGATCATTGGCGCGAGCGCCTGGCCGGGGCTCCGCCGGCTCTCGCTCTGCCGGCGGACCGGCCGCGCCCGGCGGTGCAGACCTTCCGCGGCACGACTCTGGAATTCCGCCTGCCGGACCGGCTCCGGACCGAGCTGATCCGCTTCGCGCGGCAGAAGCGGGCGACGCTGTTCATGGTTCTCCTGGCGGCGTTCCAGACGCTGCTCGCGAGCCTGGCCGGCCAGGAGGACGTCAGCGTCGGCAGTCCGATCGCCGGGCGCACGCATACACAGACGGAGGGGCTGATCGGTTTCTTCGCGAACACCCTGGTCCTGCGCACGCGTCTCCACGGCGAGCCCGGGATGGCGGAGCTGCTGGCGCGGGTGCGCGAGGCCACGATCGCCGCCTATGCGCACCAGCAGGTGCCCTTCGAGAGCCTGGTGGAGAGCCTGCACCCGGAGCGCGATCTCGGGCGGACGCCGCTCTTCCAGGTGATGCTCGCGCTCCAGAGCGCGCCGCCGGGCGTGCTGGAGGCGCCGGGGCTGCGCCTGGAGCCGCTCCCGGTGGACAGCGGCACCGCCAAGTTCGAGCTGACGTTGACGCTCGCCGAGGAGGGCGGAGCGCTCCACGGTGCCGCGGAATACAACCGCGACCTGTTCGACGGCACGACGATCCATCATCTGCTCGGCCGCTTCGAGAGATTGCTGGAAGCCGCGCCCGCGGAGCCGGAGCGGAGCGTTTTCGATCTCCCCCTGCTCTCAGAGGCCGAGCGCCAGGCGCTCCTCGTGGAGTGGAGCGGCATGGCGGCGGACCACGCGGCGGCCTTGGATCTGCTGCCGGATCTGTTTCGCGAGCAAGCTCAGCGGACGCCGGAAGCGCAGGCGCTGGTCTGGCGAGACGAGCGGCTCACCTACGGCGCGCTCGCCGCGCGGGTCGATTCCCTGGCGCGCCGGCTGCGCGAGCTGGGCGTCGGTCCGGAGGTCCGCGTCGGAGTGCTGCTGGAGCGCTCGCCGGATCTGGTGGTGGCGCTCCTCGTCGTCCTCGCTGCCGGCGGTGCCTACGTGCCGCTCGATCCTGCTTATCCGCGGGAACGGCTGGCCTGGATCGTTGCGGATGCGGCGGTGGCTCTGGTGATTACGGAGGCGGGGTTGGTGGCGGTGGCGGCGGAGATCGTCAGGCCCTCACCACCGGCCCCTCTCCCGGCTCCCCCCTCCCTATCCCCGGGAGAGGGGAGACAAGCAACAGCCGGTCCGGAAAGTCATCCTGAGGGCGAGCTTTGCGAGCGGGAAGGATCTGGGCGGGCGGACCTTTCCTTCCCCCAGATCCTTTGGGTCGCCGAGGCTCCC
>DATARD010000001.1:0-4013 GCA_036264355.1 Thermoanaerobaculia bacterium | reverse complement strand
CACCCCCGCCCCTCTCCCGGCTCCCCCCACGCGCCCACCGGGAGAGGGGAGACCAGCAGTAGATGGAAGCCGCGTTGCTTGTGCTTTTGCTTTTCTCCCCTCTCCCGGGGTCAGGGAGGGGGGAGCCGGGAGAGGGGCCGGGGGTGAGGGCGCCGTTTTTCATTCGCTCCACCCCTCCGCCAGCAGCCGCGCCGCCTCGCGCGCGGCGTAGGTGATGATCAGGTCGGCGCCGGCGCGGCGGATGGCGACCAGCGACTCCATCATCACCCGGTTGTAGTCGATCCAGCCGCGCTCGCCCGCGGCCTTGAGCATCGCGTACTCGCCGCTGACGTGATAGGCGGCGAGCGGCAGGTCGAAGCGCTCGCGCATCCTGGCGAGGACATCCAGATAAGGAAGCGCCGGCTTCACCATCAGCATGTCCGCCCCCTCCTCCACGTCGAGCGCCGCCTCGCGCAACGCCTCGCGGCCGTTCGCCGCGTCCATCTGATACGACCGGCGGTCGCCGAACGAGGGCGCCGACTCGGCGGCCTCGCGAAACGGACCGTAGAAACCGCTGGCGAACTTGACCGCATAGGAGAGGATCGGGATGTCCGCGAAGCCGGCGCCGTCGAGCGCGGTGCGGATGGCGCCCACCCGGCCGTCCATCATGTCCGACGGCGCGATGATGTCCGCTCCCGCTTCCGCCAGCGATACCGACTGCCGCGCCAGGTTCGCCACCGTCGCGTCGTTGTCCACCGTCGTCGCGTCTCCCGTGCCGGTCAGCACGCCGCAGTGGCCATGGCTGGTGTACTCGCAGAAGCAGACGTCGACGATCTTGATCATCCCCGGCACCTCGCGGCCGAGCGCCCGCAGCGCGCGCTGCACGATGCCGTCCGGCGACCAGGCGGCGCTGCCGATCTCATCCTTGTGCTCCGGCAGGCCGAACAGGATGGCGGCGCGGATCCCCTCGGCATACGCCTCGCGGGCGGTCTCAACGACCTTGTCGACCGACTGTTGAAAGACGCCGGGCATCGAGCCGACGGCTTTGGCGACTCCCTCGCCGGGGCAGACGAAGAACGGGAGCACCAGATCGTCCGCGGAGAGACGGGTCTCGCGGACGAGGCGGCGCAGGGTGGGGCTCTTGCGGAAGCGGCGCAGGCGCGTGGCTGGGAAGCTCATGACGCTGCGTTTGTATCGCGGCGGCGGGTAGGAAGGCAACCGGTTATAGTTCCCTCCTCATGGATCTCCTCGCAAAGCTCGCCAGCCGCCAGCTCCTCGTCGTCACCGGCAAAGGCGGCGTGGGGAAGACCGCCGTCTCCGCCGTCCTCGGCCGCGCTTTCGCCGAGCGTGGCAAGCGGGTGCTGGTGGTGGAGGTCGATCCGCGGGAGAACCTGCATCAGATGTTGGGCGTGCCGCCCACCGGCGGCGAGATCCTGCCGGCGGGGGAGCGCCTGTGGGTGCAGAACCTGAAGCCGCGGCAGGTGCTCGACGCGGTGGTGCGCGAGCGGCTGAAGATCGATTTCCTGGCGGACCGCGTCCTGGCGAGCCCGGTCTACCACCACTTCGCCGACGGTGCGCCGGGCTTGACCGAGCTGGCCATCCTCGGCCATGCCCTGCGTCTGGTGCGCGGTATTGGCGGCATGGAAAAACACGCGCCGAAGCTCGACCTCGTCGTCCTCGACGCTCCCGCCACCGGCCACGGTGTCCGCCTCCTCGCTTCGCCGCTCCTGGTCGCCGACGTCATCCGCCAGGGTCCCTTCGCTGACATGGCGAGCGAGCTGGCCGTCATGATCTCCGACCCGATGCGCTGCGGCATCGTCGCGGTCACCCAGGCCGAGGAGATGCCGGTGCAGGAGGTGCTGGAGATGCGCGAAATGCTGCGCGTCCAGGTCAAGAAAGACCCCGAGGCGCTGATCGTCAACGGTCTGTACCCGGAAGCTCCTGTGCAGAGAGATCAAGAAGAAGACGCGCTGGTCTCCCTCTGGCGCCGCCGCCGGGAGCTCAACGAGCGCGAGATGGCCCGTCTCCGTGCCTCCTGGTCCGGTCCCTGCTTCGAGCTGCCCCAGCTCGCCCTGGACCGCGGGCCGCGGCTGATCGAGACATTGCAACGCTGTCTGGAGCGGGCAGTCGACAGTTATCAGGGATAATTGTCGACCATGGACCGCAATCTTCAGACGATTCTGCTGCATGACAATCCCTGGATCGAGGATCCGGGCCAGCTCGACGGCTGGCTCCGCGCTCGCATTCCCGCGTCGTTCCTGCCGCGGCCCGCGGTCTCCAAGGCCCGGCAGCGCTGGAGCGAGAGCGATCGCGCCCATCTCGTCATCGGCCCCCGCCAGAGCGGGAAATCGACCGTTCTCTGGGCCTGGCTGGCCGAGCGCGGCGAGCCCGCGCTGTTCGTCGATTGCGAGCAGGCGCTCGTCCGCGACTGGTGCCGCTCGGCTCCGCTCTTTCTGGCCGATCTCGAGAAGCTGGTGAACCGTCCCGTCCTTCTCTTCTTCGAGGAGATTCAGCATCTGGAAGAAGCCGGGCTGTTTCTCAAGGGTCTCGTCGACCGCAAGGTCGGCGTCCCGATCCTGGTCACCGGCAGCTCGTCGTACCACCTGGGGGCGCGCACCCGCGAGTCGCTGGCCGGCCGCGCTACCCGCACCCGTCTGCTCCCGTTCTCCCTGGACGAGGTCTGCCAGGATCTCACGGATCTGCCGGAGATCGTCTGCGATCGCCGGCGGGAGGAGCGCTTCACCCGCCACTCCACGGTCGGCGGGTATCCAGCGGTCTGGCTCTCGGAGACGCCGGAGGTCTTACTTGCCGATCTCCTGGAAGCGGTCGTCCTGCGCGACGCGAGCGACCTCTTCCGGATCACCAGGCCGGACGCGTTCCGCCAGCTTCTGCGATTGATCGCCGGCCAGGTCGGCCAGCTCGTGAACCTGTCGGAGTGGGCGTCGATCCTCGGCATCGGCCGCGACACGGTGGCCTCGTATCTGGAGATCCTGGAAGCCAGCCACATTATTTTCACCCTGACTCCGTTCGCCGGCGGCATGCGGATCGAGCTGACTACGCGGCCGAAGGTGTTCCTCTTGGACAACGGCCTCCGCAACCGTCTGGTCCTCGACTTCCGCCCGCTTGATGAACGGGAGGACGCGGCCGGGCCACTGCTCGAAAGCTGGGTGGCGACGGAGCTATGGAAGATCCTGCCCGACGGAGCGACGCTTCACTTCTGGCAGAGCGCCTCGCGGGCCGAGGTGGATTTCGTCATCGTCCGGGGAAACCGGATCGTCGCCGTGGAGGTCAAGGCGGGCCGGCTCGGGCGTCCCCTCCTTTCGAAGTCGGTCCACAGTTTCCTGGCTGCCTATCAACCGGCCGCGACCCTGATGGTCAACACAGGTCTCAGTCACCGGCAACCCGCCGGCACGGCCGCCACCGGGGAGGTCGAATGGCTGCTGCCCATTCATCTCGCCGCCCGCATCACGGAGCTGTTCGCGGAGGAGTGAATCGCATGGGCCTGATCTCAGACGAGCAGCCGCTGACCATCGTCGTCGGCTCCGGGGGAGTGGGGAAGACCACCCTCGCCGCCTCGCTCGGCGTGCTCGCGGCGCGCTCCGGCCGCGATACGCTGGTGATGACGTTCGATCCGTCGCTCCGCCTCAAGGACGCGCTCGGCGTCGGCGACGACGCCCGGCTGCGCGAGGTCAAGGTCGCCTTCGACGCGCCGGGGAGCCTCTACGCCAGCCTGCTCGACGCCCGCCGCACCTTCGACCGCCTGGTCGAGCGCTATGCGCCGGATGAAGAGTCGCGGCGGCGCATCCTGGAGAACCGCTTCTATCAGCACCTGTCGGGCGCCCTCGGCGGCATCCTGGAGTACATGGCGGTCGAGCGCCTGTTCGAAGTGGCGGCGGACAGCCGGTACAAGCAGGTGATCCTCGACACGCCGCCCACCCGCCAGGCGCTCGACTTCCTCGAAGCGCCGGCGCGCATCGTCGGCTTCCTCGACAGCGGCGCCCTGAAAGTCGCGCTCAAGCCCTGGTTCGACGAAG
>DATARD010000401.1:0-18060 GCA_036264355.1 Thermoanaerobaculia bacterium | reverse complement strand
CCGAAGGAGGGGACGAGGTGCATGACCAGGAGATGGACCAGCACCGCGGCGGCGAGGGCGGCGAAGAGCTTAAGGGCGTGCACCGGGAACGGCCTCCTTGACTTTCGGCGGCAGCGGCTCGTGCTCGAGAAGATAGACCTGGTCGAGGCTGCCGAAGTCGACGGCGGGAGCGAGCTGGATCTTGTGGAAGAGCTGGCCGCCCGACTCCACGGCGAGCACCGTGCCGATCGGGATGCCGCGCGGATAGACGCCGTCGATGCCGGCGGTGAGCACGAGGTCCCCCGGGCGGACATCGGTCTGCAGCGGCACGTAGTCGAGCTCGAGGCCGGTGCTGCCGCGTCCGCTGCCGCGCGCCACCCCCTGGCGGCGGGTGCGCAGGATCATCGCGCCGACACTGGCCGCCCGGTCGGTGATGAGCTGCACCTTGGCGTAGGAGCCGGCCACCATGACGACGCGGCCCACCACGCCGTCGGCGGAGAGCACCGGCTGATTCTCCAGCGGGGGAACGCCGCCGCTGTAGATCACCAGGGTGCGCAGCCACGAGGCGTGGTCGACGTAGACCACGTCGACGGCGCGGATGCGCCCGAGCGGCGGTGTCGCGTGGCGGACCGCGGCGCCGAGGCGTTGCGCCTCGTTCTCGACATCGGTGAGCTGCATCAGGCGGAGCTTCAGGTTTTCCACGTCGCGGTGGAGCTGGCGGTTTTCCTCCTGCAGGCCCTCGCGGGTGCGCAGCCCTTCGCGGAAGCCGGAGAAGCTGGTCGGCAGGCCGGCGATCAGATGCGCCGCGGGACCGAGGACGCGGAGACCGGCCTTTTCCACGGCCGTGTGGCCATGCCGCGAGCCTTGCACCGCCAGGAACACGAGCTGGCCCACCAGCACCACGATCAGCACCCAGCCGGTGCGCCGCTCGTCCACGCTTGCGACCTCGATCCGCCGGCCCGTCCGGCCTAGCGGATCGAAACCTTGCGCAGGAGGTTGATGTCTCCGAGGACGCGGCCGGTGCCCAGCACGACCGACGCCAGCGGATCTTCGGCGAGCACCACCGGCAGACCGGTCTCGTCCCGCAGCCGCTGGTCGAGGTTGCGCAGGAGGGCGCCGCCGCCCGACAGCACGATGCCCTTGTCCATGATGTCGGCGGAGAGCTCGGGAGGAGTGCGCTCGAGTGCCATGCGCACCGCCTCGACGATGGTCGCCACCGGCTCCGACAGCGCTTCCCGGATCTCCTCGTCGGTGATGGTCAGCGTCTTGGGAACGCCCTCGACGAGGTCGCGCCCCTTGATGTCCATCTTGAGCTCTTCCTTGAGCGGGTAGGCCGAGCCGAGCTGGATCTTGATCTGCTCCGCCGTGCGCTCGCCGATGAGCAGGTTGTACTTGCGCTTCAGGTACTGTATGATCGCCACGTCCATCTCGTTGCCGGCGATGCGCACCGACCGGCTGTACACCGTGCCGGCCAGCGAGATGACGGCGACGTCGGTGGTGCCGCCGCCGATGTCCACGATCATGTTGCCCGACGGCTCGGTGATCGGCAGCCCGGCGCCGATCGCGGCCATCATGGCCTGCTCCACCAGGAACACCTCCGAGGCGCCGGCGCGCATCGCCGAGTCGCGGACGGCCCGCTTCTCCACCTGGGTGATCTCGGAGGGAACCCCGATGACGATCCGCGGGTGGACGTACATTTTGCGTCCGTGGGCTTTTTTGATGAAGTACTCGAGCATCCGTTCCGTCACCTCGAAGTCGGCGATCACGCCGTCCTTCATGGGGCGGATGGACTCAATGTTGCCGGGAGTGCGGCCCAGCATCTCCTTCGCCTCGCTGCCGACGGCCTCGATACGGTTGGTCAGCTTGTTGATGACGACGACGGAGGGCTCCCGGACGACGATCCCCTGGCCCATGGCGAAGACCAGGGTGTTCGCGGTTCCGAGATCGATGGCGAGGTCTTTGGAGAAGTAACGTAGTAAAGAGGCAAGGGGCATCAGCCGTCCAGGTCCTTTATCTTTCTGTCCAGCCGATCGACCGGCGGGACGATGTGCTGCGGGATTCTACGGGTTTTCCACGAAAGCGCGGTGCCGCTTGACGGTTTCGGCGCCGGCGGCGTTGCGCGCCTTGATTTCGATGAAGCTCCAACCTTCCTTCCCGAGCTGGACGGTTTTGGTGAAGGAGCCGTCCACTGCGGTCTTGACCTGCTCGCCGTTGATCTCCACCCGCACGCCGGGCTCGGTCCGCCCGCCGACGATGAAGATACTACCGTAGGATTTGACGTCGTCGAGGTCAAGCTTCGGCGGCGTCTTGTCGACCACGCCTTCGGTATGGCTGATGGAGTCGATGCGAAACTTCCGTGGCTTGCTCCACGGCCCCTGCGCGCCGTCCTTGCCGTAGGCGGCCACCCGCCACTGGAAGGTCCCTTCGCCGCGCACGCCGAGCGTGGCGTGGGTCTTGGTGCGGTTGCTCACGTCGATGATGTTGTCGACGAACAGGTGATTGCGGGAGACCTGCAGGGAGTAGCGCACGGCGTTCGGCACCTCCTCCCAGCCCAGCACGATCTTGTCGGCGCTCTGCATGTCGAGGTCGGTGTTGTCCGCCGGCTCCGACAGCTCGGGCTTGCCGGGGAGCGGCTGCGCCTCGGAGAGCAGCTCGCCGGTCTGCACCACCTGCTGCATCGGCTGGATCTCCCGCTTCTGGCCGCCCTTGGACGAGACCTCGACACCGCCGGTGACGGCGCCGTAATGGCTCTGGTTGGAGCTCTTGTCCACCGCCACGAAGGCTTCGGAGTCCTCCTTGACCCGCGCCATGGCGCCCGGCGTCTTGACGTTGCTCGGCGCGCCCTGCGAGGTGTTGAGGTCGACCCAGCCGTACTCCATCGAGATGGTCTGCTCGCCGGCCCCTCCGGCGCTACCGGAGCCACCGCCGCTGCCCGGCCGTCCGGCCGACACCATGAACAGGGTGTTGGGGCGGACGGTGTACAGCGTGCCGTCGCGGAACATGATCTCGGCCGAGCCTTTTTCCGCGGTGCGCACGTAGTCGCCGGGGTGGAGCGCCACCCGGCTGCGCCCCTCCTCCCAGTCGCCGCTGTCGCCGCGCCGGTACTCGACGTCGCCCTGGATGGAGATGAACTGCGCCTGCCCCACCGTGGCGGGCAGCGACAGGTCGTCGAGGATCGAGAGCAGGACGTTCTTGCTGCGCCGGGCGTCTTCGAGAGAGGTCTTCCATTCGTGCCGGGCAAAAGCCGTCTGGGCCTCCTGGAAGCTCTGGAAGGCGGCGGCGAGCTCGCTCTTGAAACCGGCGGCCCGCTCCTCCTTCTGCAAACGCTGGAGCAGCCCCTGCACCTCGGTGATGAGGGCGGCGGCGTCGCGCTCCAACGTCCTGCGCTCAGAGATCTTGTAGCCGAGGAATCCGAGGCCGAGAACGGTGAGGATCAGCGCCAGGAGGCCCACCCCGCGCAGGGTGTCTACCGAGATGCTGTACCACTCCTTTCTCGGGCGGGCTGCCTTCTGGGCGGGCACGTCAGCTCCTTCTCCTCGTGGGTTGCGAATATAGCACAGGGGAGGGCCTGGGTTGTGCCCGCTGCCGTGCGGCTGGTAAAGTGCTCCTCTTCTCCCGGGCCGGGAAAGGAGCTGGTTGTATGTTGAAGATTTTTCGCGACAATATTAAATATCTGAGCTGGATCCTCTGGGTCGTCATCGCTCTGTTCGTCCTTTTCGTGTTCGTCGACTTCGGCGGCAGCATCCGCAACCGCGATGCGGCAGGCGGCAGGAACATGGCCGCGAAGGTCGGCAGCCGCACCGTCACCATGGCGGACTATCAGCGCCAGTACCAGCAGGTGGAGCAGATGTACGGCCAGATCTATGGCGGCGGACGGCTGACGCCCGAGATGGCGAAGCAGCTCCAGCTCCCGTTGCAGGCTTTGAACCGCGCCGTCAACGAGCAGGTCCTGCTCACCGAGGCGGAGCGCCTCGGCCTCCACGTCTCCGACGACGAGCTGCGCGACATGATCCTGCAGCAGCCCAGCTTCGTCGACGAGAAGGGCCGCTTCATCGGCGAGGACAAGTATGCCCAGCGGCTCGCCGCCGCGCAGTACACCGTCGCCTCCTTCGAGACCGAGGTGCGCAATGAGCTGCTGCGCAACAAGCTGATGGACGCGCTGCGCAACGGCATCTACATCGGCGACGACGAGATCGAGAAGTCCTACCGCGACCAGGTGGAGAAGGTGAAGGTCCGCTACGTCCAGCTCCCGCGCGCGCAGTTCCAGGACGTCCAGCCGACCCCGGCCGAGGTCTCCGCCTACTTCGAGGCGCACAAGGCGGACCTCAAGCTGCCCGAGCAGCGCGAAGGCGCCTACCTGCTCATCGAGCCCGACCGCCTGCGCGACCAGGTCAATCTCACCGACAAAGAGATGAAGGACTATTACGACCAGCACCAGGACGAGTTCAAGCGTCCCGAGCAGATCCAGGCCCGCCACATCCTGATCAAGGTCGACGACCATCGCACCGACGCCCAGGCGAAGCAGGAGATCGACAAGATCCGCCAGCGCCTCGCCGGCGGCGCCGACTTCGGCAAGGTGGCGAGCGAGGTCTCCGAGGACACCGCCTCCAAGGTGAAGGGCGGCGACCTGGGCCGCTTCGGCCGCGGCCAGATGGTGAAGGAGTTCGAGGACGCCGCCTTCAACGCCAAGCCCGGCGAGCTGGTCGGACCGGTCAAGTCCCCCTTCGGCTACCACCTGATCCAGGTGCTCGACAAGCAGCCGGCCAGCGTGGTGTCGTTCGACGAGGCGAAGAACCAGATCCGCGCCCGTCTCTCCTTCACCCGCGCCGGTGACTTGGCGCAGCAGAAGGCGAAGGCGCTCGCCACCCGGCTCGCCAAGGACAAGCCGAAGTCCACCGAGGCGCTGGCCGCCCTGGCCAAGAGCGAGCCGGGCGTGACGTTCACCGAGACGGGCAAATTCGGCGCCCAGGATCCGCTCGCCGGCCTCGGCCGGGCGCCGCAGCTCACCGCGGCGGCCTTCGCCCTCAAATCCAAGGGCGACGTCACCGAGGCGCTCCAGGTGCCCCGCGGCTGGGCCGTCTTCTACCTGAAGGACGTCCACGAGCCGCGCGTGCCGGCGCTCGCCGACGTCGAGCCGCGCGTCCGCCAGGCTCTCCTCATCCAGAAGCAGCAGGAGGCGGCGGTCCAGAAGCTCAAGGCCGAGCGCGCCGGCGGCAAGACGCTGGATCAGATCGCCGCCGGGCTCAATCTGCCGGTGAAGGAGAGCGCGGAGCTCGGCCCCCAGGGCGGCATGGGACTGAGCCCGGACCTGGCCCGCGCCGCCATGGCGACCGAGGTCGGCAAGCTGGGCGACCCGATGCCGGACGCCCAGGGCGCCGTGCTGTACGAGGTCAAGGAGCGCAAGAGCTGGGATCCGGTTCAGTTCGCCGCGGCCAGGGAGCAGACCCGCTCGACCCTGGAGCAGGAGAAGCTCGGCCAGCTCCTCGCCTCCCTGATCGAACGGCGCAAGCGCGAGCTGGGCGTCGAGTTCGACCGCACTTTCCTGGAGCGCCAGGGCATCTCCGCCGACGCGACGGGACCGGCGGCGCAGAACGGCTAGGCCCTCGCCCCCCACCTGGCCCAATAGCCAATGATCGGCTATCTCCAAGGCAACCTCCTCCGCACCGCTCCCGAGCGCGTCCTGATGGACGTGCAGGGAGTGGGCTACGAGGTCCACATCCCGCTCTCGACGTTCTATGAGATCGAAAAGCAGTCTGGGCAGCGGGTGGCGCTCTTCATCCACACCCACATGCGGGAGGACGGCATCGCGCTCTTCGGTTTCTGGACCGAGCGCGAGAAGCTGCTGTTCGAAAAGCTGATCGGGGTGGGCGGCATCGGGCCGCGCCTGGCGCGGGTGATCCTCTCCGGCATGGCGCCGGACGATCTCCTCGCCGCCCTCGCTTCCGGCGACCTCGGCCGCCTCTCCACCATCCCCGGCATCGGCAAGAAGACGGCGGAGCGCATGGTCCTGGAGCTCAAGGACAAGATGCGGGAGCTGGCCGCCGAGCTGCCCGAGTCGGCCGCCGCTGCCGCCGTTCCCGCCGATCACGACGTGGTCTCCGCCTTGATCAACCTCGGCTACAAGGGAGCGCAAGCCGAGCGCGCGGTCGCCGACGTCCGGCGCGAGCGCCCGGACGCCGCCTTCCACGAAATCCTGCGCGCCAGTCTCAACCGGCTGTCGCGGGCCTGAAGCCCGCTCCTCTCGCCAAGCTACGGAGCGAAGTAGCCAGCCACGTCGAGGACGACGTTGGCGGTGCCGTTGTTGCCGACCAGGAGAGAGATGTTCAGCGTTCCCGAGCCGTCCGTAGCCAGAGGCAGAATCACCGAGTTCGCCAGAACGACGCCGCTGTTGAAATTCTCCGTGGAGGCGAGCGGCTGCGGATCGTTGCCCGGGTACACCGTGACGTAACCCTGGCCGGTCGGGCTGACGACGGTCAGGTTGCCCACCACCACCCGGGCGTTCGACGGGATGCCGCAGGCCGACGCCAGCACGTTGATCGCCGTAGTGCTCCCCGAAACCAGGGCGGCGCCGGAGCGCGAGTCGTAGGCCCGGCACGGGTTGATGGTGTAGAAATCGGTCGGCGTCGGGGCCGACAGGGTCACCACGGAAGGCAGCGAAACCGCCGTGCCGGAGCCATTCGAGAGGCTCAGGCTCGTCGTGTAGATTCCCGGCGTCAGGCCGGTCGTATTCCACCAGGAGGAAGCGCCGGAGAGGGTGAAGCTCGGCGCCGCAACCGGCGTCACCTGCCACAGGAAGGAGAGCGGCGACTTGCCGGTTCCCGTCCCGCTCAGATGGACGAGCTGCCCCACCTCGGCCGCCGTCACCGAGAGGAGCGCTCCGGTGATCGCCGGTCTCGGGTCGAGGACCAGGACATTCTGATTGGAGTTGCTACAGAGCGCGCCGTTGCACGCGGTCAGCGACACCTGCTTGGTGCCGGGAGTGGTGAAGACCACCGAGGGGTTCTGGAGAGTTGACGTGCCGGCCCAGGCTACCGGCGCCGCGCCGAAGCACAGCGCTGCCGCCACAGCCAAAACCGACACACACCACGCACCTGCACGAAGGTCTCGTTTCACGGTAATTCCTTAAAATTGACCTTAGGCTATAGGCTTTTGGGCTCCGGGTCAAGGGGTCTGGAGCGGCGGGCTCAAGCTGGGGCGTGGCAGCCTCGGGATCTGGCCCGCCGCGACCAGGATCCGGACCTCCCGGTCCGGGCTCCGGGCCGACCCGCTCGCGCTATGGACCGTCCGCCTGGACCTCTGGCCGACGCCGCGAGATGTGGTCTGTCTCCAGGAGGATGCGGAACCCCCGCCTGGCGGTGTGGACCTCCGCGAGCGCGGGATGCGCCTCTCCGGCCTCGCGGCGCAACGGCCCGATCTCGGAGCGGGACCCTCCGCTCCTGAGGCGGGACCTTTCGATCCAGAGGCGAGACCCTCCGCTCCAGCGGCGGGACCTCCCGACCTCGGAGCGGGACCTTCCCATCCTGAGGCCAGACCTTCCGATCCCAGGGCGAGGCTCTCCGAGCTGGAGGCGAGACCTTACGGACAAGAATGGGATCATACAGTTCTCTTTGGATGGTCAAGAATTTTTCTAGGCATTTGGTCCAAATCAGGACTTGACAGCGCCATCATCGGGCGGTATCTTCCTGTCGTCGCAGCCCAAGGTATAGACGAATTGAAGCGCTCCTCCGTTGGATAGGACAGAAAGGGGACTATCATGAACACGACATGAACACGAGTTGATCAGGAGAACCATCGTCAGCGTCCAGAGTGAAGTCGTTACAGTGGGCTCAAATCAAGAAAGGAGAAGGACAATGCCCAACGTCAATTCGTTTGCCGACCTCTTCCGCGACTGGGACCAGCTTCTGCTGGCATTTGGTGACAGCGCGGACGTCCTCGCCCCTGCCGAGCCGCAGCGGGCCGACCTGCAGAAGACCCTGGGGGCGCTGCGCGACCTCAAGGCTCGCCAGGAGTCCCACTCCGCCGTGCGCCAGCAGATGACGCAGGAGGTCACCGATCTCGTCCAGCAGGGCCGGGAGGAGGCGCGCCGCCTGCGCGGCATGGTCAAGGGTCTGATGGGAACCAAGAACGAGCGTCTGGTGCAGTTCAAGGTGGCCCCCATCCGGAGCCGCAGCCGCAAGATCCAGAAGCCTGCCCCACTGCCACCACCGCCGCCCAGCCCCGAAGTCACCACGAAGTAAGCAGGAGATCCTCAATCACCCCGGGGGCGTGGAAACACGCCCTTGTTGCATTGCTCTTTGAAAACTGATCGACCGGGACGGGGCATGCGCCACCCCGGCCCGGCACTTCACCCAGCGATCTGGCCCCTGCGGGGGTCACGCATCGCGCTCGCCGGTCCACGACCGGCGGGTCAACCACGCAACCGGCCGGTCACGAGCCTGGGCAAGGGCTCGTGACCGGCAGGGTGGCGCCATTGGGGCCAACGAGGTTCCGGTTGCCACCAAGGAGATCTTGATCCGGATGAAGAACACGATCCGCGAGAGCGACGCAATGGACGTGCGATTCCTGCACATGCGGATTGATGAGGAGAAGCGGCGTTCCTGACAGCGGTTCCGAACAGACCCCGCGCTGGGCTGTTGCCGGGCGCGTCGACTGCGCTCCCGCCGCGCCGTAAGCCCTACGCTTTACGCTCTGCCGTGCTCGGGAGTACCATTGCACCATGCAAGTCGTCACCGGTACCGTCATCGAAGGCAAGGTCGTCCTCGAAGGAGTGACCCTGCCTGAGGGGACCGCCGTCACGGTGTTCGCGCAGGACTCGGAGGCGACCGTGCGCCTGTCCCCTGCGCTCCAAGCCGAGCTCGAAGAAGCACTTGAAGAAGCCGATCACGAGGAAGGCATTTCCGGGGACGAGCTCTTCAGGAAATTGCGGAAGTACGGCTAAGCTTGGCATTGATCCTTCGTGTCAAGCCGAGGGCGGAGCGGCAGATTGAAGCCGCTGCTGCTTGGTGGAGTGAGAACCGGCCCGCGGCACCGGGAGCGATTCGATCTGACCTCCAGGCGGCGCTCGGCTCATTGGTCGAACAACCCGGCATCGGAACACTGGTCGAAAACGCCCGGGATCCTGAAACACGTCGTTTGTACCTGGTGCGAATTCGATACTTCGTTTACTACCGCCCGCGCGGCCGGTACCTCGAAGTTGTGGCCTTCTGGCATGCGAGTCGCGAGCATGGCCCAAGTGTTTGATGCGGTCCGCGCTGAAGGCGATGACGTACCACTCTCGGCGGACCTGGGATATCAGGGCGCGACAGCGACCTCATCGCCATGCCATCCGATGCGACCTACGACGTCTTTCTAAGCCACGCCAGCAGGGACAAGCCGGCGGTTGAAGAACTGGCGCGTCGACCCAGGAGCGCGGGGATCGAGCCGTTTCTCGCGGCAGCCAGCGCTCGGCGAGATCGCAGATCCTCTCGTGAGCCTCCGGCAGGTCCAGATCACCCACCTTCGCGGCTTGAAACTTCGCGCGCTCGAAGTAGATGTTCCGCATCGGGAGGGACTATGCCTCTGGTCCGCGAGGAGGGAGCTCCTCCACCGGCTCGCCCTCTCCCTCCCGCAAGCTCGCCAGAAGCTCGGCGACCAGGTCGTCCGGGGCGTTCTGGATCTCCTGCTCGGTGATCCGGTCGGCGAGGTCGGCGAGGTCGGCGGCGTCGAAAAAGGTGCGGAGCGGGATTTCGAGGCCCCAGCGGGAGCTGAGGTGTGCGAGGGCGACGGTGGCGAGGAGGGAGTGGCCTCCCAGGTCGAAGAAGTTGTCGTGGATGCCGACGCGGCCGGGCTCGATCTTGAGCACCTCGGCGAAGACTTCGGCCAGATGCTCTTCGAGCAGAGTGCGCGGTGCGACGAATTCGGGAGCCGCGGCGCGTTCGAGGGCGCCGTCGGGCAGCGCGGCGAGTGCGGGGAGGCTGCGGCGGTCCACCTTGCCGCTCGGAGTGAGCGGCAGGGCGGTGAGCCGCACCCAGGCGGCGGGGATCATGTAGGCCGGCAGCGTGCCAGCCAGGAAGCGGCGCAGCTCGCCCGCGAGATCCGCCAGGGGTTCCGCGGTGTGGAGAGCGATGAAAGCGATGAGACGGACCCCTCCGGAGACCTCGACCGCCACGACGGCCGACGCGCGGACCGCGGGATGGGCCTGGAGCGCGGCTTCGATCTCCTCGGGCTCGACGCGGAAGCCGCGGATCTTGACCTGGTGGTCGATGCGGCCGAGAAACTCGATCTCGCCGTCGGGCCGCAGACGGGCAAGATCGCCGGTGCGATAGAGCCGTTCGCCCGGTGCATCGGCGGAGACACCCGGGAAGCCATTCGGCACGAAGCGTTCGGCCGTCCAGTCGGGGTGGCCCACATAACCGCGCGCCAGGCCCTGGCCGCCGAGCAACAGCTCGCCCGGAGTGCCGACCGGCACGGGCTGGCAGGCGCCGTCGAGCAGATAGGCGCGGAGGTTCGTAATCGGCCGGCCGATCGGCGGCAGCGTCGGCCAGCTCGCCGGATCGCCGGTCAGGATCTGCTCGCTGACCACGTGGGTCTCCGAGGGGCCGTACTGGTTGCGCAGCGTACACGCCGGCAGGTTGTGGAAGAACGAGCGGATCTGCGGCGTCACCTGGAGCCGTTCTCCCGCGGTGATGACTTCGCGGAGGCTCAGGGGCGGCTCGGCGGCTTGTTCGGCGACCTGCTCGGCGAGCTGTCGGAGCGCTACGAACGGCAGGAACAGCCTTTCGATCCGCTGCTCGCGCAGCAGGCGGGCGAGCAGCGAAACATCGCGCCGCGCCTCCTCGGGGGCGGCCACCAGCGTGCCGCCGGCGCACCAGGTGGCCAGCATCTCCTGGAGCGAGACGTCGAAGCTCGGGGCGGCGAATTGGAGGGTGCGTGCCGCCGGTGCTGGTGACGCCGCGATCTGCCAGGTGACGAGATTGAGCAGCACCCGGTGCGGCAGGGCGATCCCCTTCGGCCGTCCGGTCGAGCCGGAGGTGTAGATGACGTACGCGAGCTGCTCGGGCAGGAGCGGCAGGGCCGGCGGCGCGGCGCTCGCGGAGGTCCATGCAGGCTCGTCACCGAGGTCGATGATCGCCAGATTCCCTTCCGGCAGCACGCCGCGGAGCCGTTCCGCGGCGAGCACCGTCCCGCAGCCGGCGTCTTCCAGGATCAGCGCCAGCCGTTCGCGCGGCTGGCCGGGGTCGAGCGGCAGGTAGGCGCCGCCGGCCTTGAGCACCGCGAGCAGGGCCACGGCGAGGAGTGGCCCGCGCTCGGCGCAGACGCCGATCGGCGCTTCCGGGCGCCGCAGGGCACCGCTGCCGAGCAGGTGGCGCGCCAAACGGTTCGCCTGGGCGTCGAGATCGCCGTAGGAAAGCTCGCCGCCTTCCCAGGTGATCGCCACCGCCGCGGGCCGGTGCGCCGTCTGGGCCGTGAAGAGGGCGGCGACGGTCAGGCAGCTCAGTGGCGCCGCGGTGTCGTTCTGCTCGCGGAGGAGCTGATGGCGCTCCGCCGCGGAGAGCAGCGGGACCGATTCGAAAGGCGCCTCCGGATCGGCGGCCAGCGCGGCGAGGCAGCGAAGATAGGTGCCGGCGATCACCTGGATCTGGGCGTCCGGCAACTCGTGCGCGTCGTATTCGAGATCGCAGGCGAGCGCGTCTCCGGACGGCGTCTGGGTGAAGCCGACCAGCAGCTTGAAGCTCGCGGCTTCGACCATCGTGACGCCGAGCACGCCGAGGCGGCCCGACTCGGCGAGACCGCGGGCGACGTGGAAGTGGACGTAGTTGAACGCCATCTCGTACAGCGGTTGCCCGCCCATACGCCGCTGGAGCGCGGCGTATGGCGTGCGGCGGAACGGGAGCATCTCCTGCTCGGCGCGGAAGGTCTCGCGCGCCAGGTCGAGCCATGACGGTCGCTCTCCGGCGGGCGGCGCCAGGCGGAGCGGCAGCGTGTTGAGGAAGAGGCCGCGGACCTCGTCGCCGCCGGTCTCTTCGAGCCGGCCGTTGGTCACCAGACCGGTCACCACCTCGGGCCGGCCGCAGAGATGGCTCAACACGCGCGCATGGGTGCCGAGAAGGAGGCTTTTGAACGGCACACCCGCTCGCCGCGCGGTCTCCTGCAACGCGGTGAGGAGCGCCGGAGGCACGAGCTCGCGCCGGGTGCGCACGCGGAGCCCGCCGGTCTTCTCCGGATCGTCAGAATGGGGCCAGACCGGCAGCTCGGCCGGCGTCAGCTCGGCCAGCGCGTGCTCCCAGTAGGCGGCGGCCTCCGGCGAGGCGAGCGCCTCGCGCTCCAGGCGCACGTAGTCGCGGAAAGTGATCGCGGGCGGTGGGGCCGGCGGCGGCGCGGTGCCGTCGAGCAGCGCGAAATAGAGCTCGAAGATCTCGGTGACCGTCGAATGCAGACTCCAGCCGTCGAAGATGGCGTGGTTCTCGGCCAGCGTGAGCTGGAAGGTCTCGGGAGAGCGCTGGGCGATGTGGAAACGCATCTGCGGCGCCCGCGAAAGGTCGAAGAGCGTCAGCGCTTCCCGCCGGATCCGCCGCGTGACCGCGGCCTCCTGCTCCGCCGCGGAAAGATCCTGCCAGTCCTCGATCTCGATCGGCACGACGGCATGGCGATGCACGAGCTGGAGCGGCTCGCTCCCACCCGAGAGATCGAACGAGGTCCGGAGCACCGCATGGCGCGCCGTCACCCGGTCGACCGCCTGCCGGAACACCGCGGGCTCGAGACGGGCGCGCAGATGGAAGCTGCCGACGTCGTGGTAGAGCGGCTCGTCCGGCGTCAGCGCCATGTGGTAGAGCATGCCGGCCTGGAGCTCGGTGAGCGGGTAGGCGTCCTCCAGATCCGCGGGCAGCCGCCGGCGGTCTTCCTCGGACAGGAGAGAGAACCCGCCGCGGGCGTCGCGGGCGGGTCCAAGGATCGTTGTCGATGCGGCGGCGATCCGGGCGATCGTCTGGTGGCGGAAGATGTCCTGGAGCGAGGTCGAGATCCCGCGCTTGGCGGCGAGCGCGACCGCCCGCAGGCTGATGATCGAATCTCCTCCCAGGCTGAAGAAGTTGTCGTGGATGCCGGCCTTCTCGACGCCCAGGATCTCGGCCCAGACTTCGGCCAGCGCCTGCTCGGTGGCGTTCGTGGGCGGTGCGTAGACCGTGGCCAGCTCCGGCCGCTCGCTCCCCGGCGACGGCAGCGCGCGCCGGTCCAGCTTGCCGTTGGCGGTCAACGGCAGCGCGGCGAGCGGGATGATCACCGCCGGCAGCATGTGCTCGGGGAGGCGGAGCGCGAGATGCGCCCGCAGCTCCTCGACGCCCGGTACCTCTCCGTTCTTACCGACCACGTAGGCAACCAGCCGGGAATCGCCCGCGCCGTCGGCCAGGGCGAGCACGGCCGCCGCAGCCACCCGCGGATGCGCGGTGAGCGCCGTCTCGATCTCGCCCGGCTCGATGCGGAAGCCGCGCACCTTCACCTGCTGATCGGCACGGCGCAGGTATTCGAGCCCGGAGTCGGGACGGAAGCGTCCGAGGTCGCCGCTGCGGTAGAGCCGGCCGCCCGGCACCGCGCTCCACGGATCGGGCACGAAACGCTCCGCGGTCAGCTCCGGCCGGCCGAGGTAGCCCATCGCCAGACCCGGACCGCCGACGCACATCTCGCCTTCGACGCCCATCGGCACCGGCGTGCCATGCGGATCGAGCACGCGCAGCGCCAGGTCCGGAATCGGCCCGCCGATCCGGCTCGTCCAACTCGTCGCGATCTCGCGAGCGAGCACCCGGTGGAAGGTCACATGCACCGTCGTCTCGGTGATGCCGTACATGTTCACCAGGCCGGGTGATGCATCCCCGAACCGCTCGACCCACGGCGCCAGGCTGCGCGCCTGGAGCGCTTCGCCGCCGAAGATCACCCAGCGCAGAAAGGTTTCCAATGTGTCTGAGACGGCCGGAATGAGCTGGCGGAAAGCCTTCGGCGTCTGATTGAGCACCGTCACCCGCTCCTGGAAGAGCAGGGCCGCGAAGGCTTCCGGCGAGCGGCTCATCCAATACGGCACCACCACCAGGCGGCCGCCATGGAGCAGCGCGCCCCACAGCTCCCAGACCGAGAAGTCGAACGCGAAGGAGTGGAAGAGCGTCCAGACGTCGTCAGGGCCGAAGCCGAAGAGAGACTCGGTGGCCGCGAACAGACGGAGCACGTTGCCGTGCGTCACCAGCACGCCCTTGGGGCGGCCGGTCGATCCGGAGGTATAGATCAAATAGGCGGGCGAGCCGGAGTCCGCGAAGACGTCCGGGTTTTGTTCTGATCCTGCCGCCAGCGCTGCTTCGAGCGCCAGCGTGCGGCCGTGCCAGGCCGGGAAGGACGCGCATGCCGCGGCGTCGGCCACCAGCACCGGCGCGCCGCAGTCGGCGAGCAGGAAGGCGAGGCGCTCGGCGGGTTGCGCCGGATCGATCGGTACGTAGGCGCAGCCGGCTTTGAGGATGCCGAGGATGCCGGCGATCAGATCGAGCCCGCGCCCGGCGGCGAGCGCGACGAGCTCGCCTTGTGCTCCCAGGGCGAGCAGCCGATGGGCGAGCCGGTTGGCGCGCCGGTTGAGATCTCCATAGGAGAGCCTGGTGTCTTCATGGGTCACCGCCGGCGCCGCGGGATCGCGCGCTGCCTGCGCCGCGAAGGCGCCATGGAGCGTCCCGTCCGCGGCGCCGGCCGGCAGGCGCGGCGCGCTCCACTCCTGCACCACCTGATGGCGTTGCGCTTCGGAGAGGAGCGGGAGATCCGACAGGCGGCGGTCAGGATCGGCGAGCACCGCGCCCAGCACCAGACGGAACTGCTGCTTGACGCGATCCATGGTGGCGGCGTCGAACAGATCGGTGTTGTACTCCAGCAGTCCGGTCAGGCCGGTGTCCTCCACCCAGAAGAGCGCCATGTTCATGTCGAACTGCGTCCGCTGGGCGTCCATCCAATAGGGGCGCGACTCGATGCCGGGCATCGACGCCCAACCCGTCTGCGGCGGATCGAGCAGCAGGAAGACCACCTGTGTGTAGGGCACCCGCGACAGGTCGCGCTCCGGGCGCAGCAGCTCGACCATCCTGGCGAACGGCAGCTCGTGGTGCGCATAGGCTTCGAGCGAGGTGGTGCGGACGCGGCTCAGGATCTCGCGGAACGTGGGATCGCCGACGAAGTCGGTATAGAGCGGGATCTGGTTCAGGAAGAAGCCGAGGACGTGCGGCACGTCCAGCACCTGCCGGTAGTTCATCGGCGTGCCGACGATCATCTTCTCCTGCCCGGAGAGGCGGACGAGGACCGACTTCCACACCGCGAGGCCGGCGATGAACATGGTCACGTCCATTGCCTTCGAGAAGGCGCGAAACTCCTCGGCCATGGCCGGCGAAATGGCGATGCGCCGCCGCGCGCCCCAGGGCGTCTGCACCGCCGGGCGCGGCCGGTCCGGCGGCAGCGTCGACAGCTCGGGCGCGTCGGCCAGCTTGGCGCGCCAGTAGGCGACGTGCTCCGCCATCACCGCTTCGTCCTTCAGGCGCTCGCGCTGCCAGACCGCGAAATCGGCAAACTGGAGACCAGGGGGCGGCAGCACCGGCGGCTGGCCGGCGGCGAGCATCCGGTAGAGATCGGTGACCTCGTTCTCGAACACGTAGGCGGCGACGCGGTCGGTGATGATGTGGTGGATCGAGATCGGATGGATGAAGTCCTCGTCGTCCACCTGCACCAGCACGCTGTGGAAAAGCGGCAGCCGGGAGAGATCGAACGGCTCGCGGCAGGCCATCATCGCGACGCGATAGGCCTCGTCCTCACGCACCACGCGCGGCAGGTCGCGCAAGCCGCGCAGGTCGACCACCAGCATCGAGGTGCGCAGCGCGGGCGCGATCTCCTGCACCGGCCGGCCGTCGATCGCCGGGAAGCGGGTGCGCAGGATCTCGTGGCGGGCGACGACGAGGTCGAGCGCCCGGGTGAAGAGGCCGGGGTCGAGCGGCCCTTTGTGCCGGTGGGCGCTGTAGATATTGTAGATCGGGCTCGCCAGATCGAGCTGCTGGATGAACCACAGCCGCTCCTGGTCGATCGACAGCGGGCAGTGATCGTGCTGCGCGCGCGGCGGGATGACCGCGACCGCCGGCGGCGGGATCGGCTCGGATGGTCTGCTCTTCTTGCGCAGCGCCAGATCGAGGAGAGCCCGTTGGGCGGGCGACAACGACGAGAGGCGGGACGAGAGATCGGCGGTGCTCATCAGCTCATCGCCTCGAGCTCACGGGCGAGCTTGGCCTCGGCCTCTTCGAGCGACAGGGCTTCAATCTCCCGCAGCAGGCGATCCAGCTCCTCGGGGTCCGCTTCCGCCATGTTCTGCTCCGCCGTTCCAGATATCGCGGGCCGGAGACGCTCGATCGCCGCCGCCAATCCGGCCACGGTCGGCGCTTCGAGCAGGCTCGCGGTCGGCAGGTCGACGCCGAGAGCCTGCGAGATCCGGGTGACGATCTGGATGGCCAGCAGCGAGTTGCCCGACAGCTCGAAGAAGTTGTCGTCGCGGCCCACCCGGTCGATGCCGAACGCCTCCTGCCAGACACGCGCGACGACCTCCTCGGCTTCGCCCCGCGGCGGCTCGTAGGCCACCGAGATCTCCGGCCGCGCATGCGAGCCGGCGGCGCCCGGGGTGGCGATCGCGTCGAGCAGAGCGGTGGCGGAAAACGAGTCGAGCTGCGAGGTCAGCACGTCGAGCCCCTGGGTCGCGACGACCACCTGTGGCAGCGGCGAAGCGAGGACGCGCAGGAAGACCGCGAACATCTCCTCCGCCGCGATGCCGTTTTTCTCCAGCCCCTGCTCCAGCGCCGCCGCCAGCTCCGGCGTCGAGGCGGTGATCGGCTGCCAGCGGAAGAAGTCCCAGTCGATGGTCTGGACGATCCGTTCGGCTTCCTGCTCCGCGGCCTGCGCGAAGACGTCCAGGAACGCCGCGCCGGCCGTCGTGTCGGACTGTCCGAAGCCGCCGGCGACCGCGGCGTTGGAGCCGAAGAGGACGAAGAAATCGAGCGGCCTGCCGGAGAGCGCGGCGGCGAGGCTCCGCGTGCCGCGCACCTTGGGAGCGAGCACCGAAGCCGCCTGAGAGCGCGACTTCCACTGCATCAGGCCGGCGCCTGCCCGTCCGGCGGCGTGGACGGTGCCATGGACCGTGCCGAACCGCGCCACCGCCAACTCGACCGCCTGCCGCACCTGCCCCGCATGCGCGAGATCGGCGGCGGTCACCAGGAGATCGCAACCCGAGCGTTCGAGCGCCAGCACGCGGCGCAGCCGGCGGCTCTCCTCCGACCGCTCGTCGAGCGCGCTCAGCCAATCTCCCCAGCGGTCCATCGGCGGTGTGTCCTCGGGCGCCACGAGACAGAGCCGCGCGCCGCACGCCTTGAAGAGCTGCTCGGCGAGCATTACGCCGGTCTCGTCGAGGCCGCCGGTGATCAGGTAGACGCCGTTCGGGCGGAGGCGTGCCAGGCCGTGCGCGGCGGGCGGCAGGGCGATGGAGCGGAAGCGGCGGAGGAAACGGCGCCGGCCGCGGAGGGCGATGAGGGGGCCCTCACCCCCGGCCCCTCTCCCGGCTCCCCCCTCCCCATCCCCGGGAGAGGGGAGAAAAGCAGCCATCAACCGGTCCGCCAGCTCGCCGGCCTTCTCGGCCGCCAAATCAGTTTCCAGAACATCGATCACCGTGCTCGCCACCCCCGGCACCTCCTGTGGCAGAACGCGGCACGGCCCGAGCAGCGCCGCCCGCTCCGGCGCCAGCGTCTCGTCGCCCAGCACCGCGGCGACGCCGCTGGTCACGACGGAGACGTGCAGACCGGCACGGCTCTCGGCGCTCAGGTCCGCGAGCGCCCGTGCCAGGGCGAGCAGGCTGTAGAAGCCGTTCTCCTCGGGATCGCCGCCGTCGAGGCTCAGCAGATGGACGATGCGGCTGGGCGCCCCGGCCGAGAACAGGGCGGTGTAGTCGCCCGGACGCGCCACCCGCCGTACGGTGCCGCCGCCCAGGACGAGCCGCTCTTCGAGGCGGTCCGCCAAGCCGGCTCCGTCGCCGAGGAGGAGCCACTCGCGGATCTCGCCGTC
>DATARD010000399.1:0-8945 GCA_036264355.1 Thermoanaerobaculia bacterium | reverse complement strand
ACCCTGGCGGCCCTCTTCCTCGGCACCGGCGACAATCCGCTCGCCGTCACCATGGAAGTCGGTGGCATCGTTTCGGACGCTCCGGGAGGCAATGGCTCCGTCGTCCCCATCCGCCTGCTCATCCCGCTGAGCAACGTCGGTCTGACCATGCACGGCGACGGCTACGACGGCAAGCTGCGGCTCTTCGTCGTCACCTCCACCGCCGGCGGTGGCAACTCAGCGGTCCGCCAGATCGAAGTGCCGCTGCGCATCCCGATGCAAAACAGCCAGGCGACGATGATGCAGAACTATCTCTACGAGGTGAAGCTCCAGCTCCCGCCGGGCGAGCACCGGGTCGCCGTCGGCATCCGCGACGACATCACCAACATGGCCTCGTTCCTGTCGAAGGCGGTGCAGGTGGGAGGGGGACCGGCGAAGTAAGGGGAGGCACACAGACGAGCACGGACCCGCACGGACATCCTGCTCCCGTCCGTGTCAGTCCGTGTTTGTCCGTGCTCGTCCGTGATTTTTCTCGCCTTTCACCCCATCGCGAACACGACCTTGCCGAACACCCCGCCCCCCTCCAGGGCTTTGTAGCCCTCGGGAGCGCGCTCGAACGGCAGGACGCGGTCGACCACCGGGCGCAGGCGGCCGTCGCGGAGCCGAGGCAGCGCGAAGGCCGCGAAGTCGGCGACCAGCCTGGCCTTTTCGGGGCGCGGACGTGCGCGGAGGACGGAGCCGGTGACCCGCAGGCGCCGGCCCAGCACCTGGCCGAGGTTGACCTCGACATTCGGGCCTCCCAGGAGGCCGACGAGGATGAGCCGGCCCTGGTTGCGCAGAGCGGACAGATGGCTGTTGATGGCGCCGCCGCCGACCAGCTCGAGGACGAGGTCGACGCCGCGGCCCTCGGTCGCCTGCCGCACCTGTTTGGCGAGATCGCTCCCCTCGACGAAGACCTCGTCGATACCAAACTCGCGGAGCTGCTCCAGCCGGGAACGGTCGCGGCCGGTGGCCAGCACGCGGGCTCCGAGCTCGCGGGCGAGTTGGACGGCGAAGCTCCCGATGCCGCCGGTGGCGCCGCTGATCAGCACCGACTCCCCGGCCTGCAATCCGCCTTCGACGACCAGGTTCGTCCAGGCGGTGAGACCGGCCTCGGGGATGGCTGCCGCTTGCGTCCAGGAGAAGCTCTCCGGGACGGCCATGAGCTGGCCGGTGGGGATCGCGTTGAGCGTGCCGTGGGCGCCGCCGCCGGTCAGCGCCATGACACGGGCGCCCGGCTGCCAGAGGCCCGAAGCATCGGCGAGAATCTCGCCGGCGCATTCGAGACCCGGCACGTCGCTCTCGCCGGGCGGCGGCGGATACGTACCGCGCAACTGGTGGAGGTCGGCGTGGTTGAGGCCCGCCGCTTTGATCTGAACGAGGACCTCCCCGGGCCCGGGGACCGGGTCGGGGAGGTCGCCGACGCGCGGCACCGGATCAGGAGCACCGGTGCCGTGGTCGATCGGGGGGAGGATCGCGCGCAGGCCGGCCTCCGGAGTCAGGCTGTGCCGACCGTGCGCGCCTTCGCGACCGGTGTCTGCGCGGACGATGCCTGCGAAGTGGGCTTGCTGAACGATTCGGCCTGCGGCCGGCTCGCGGCGGCGCGCTGCTCCAGGGTGAGGATGCCCTGCTCCAGCCAGGCGTGCTTGCCTTCGAGCACCTTGAGGGCGACCTTGTACTTGCGCACGTCGTCGTTCGCCCACAGGTCGCGGAACAGCCTGGCCACCTTGCGCCGCGTCGAGCGGCAGAAGATGTCGGCCAGCTCCGCCGCGCTCTCGGCGTCGGAGAGGCCCGCCTCGCGCATCGCCTGTGCCCGCGAGACCGAGGAGGCCATGGCGAACAGCTCATTGGCGATGTCGACCAGCCGGAAGAGGAAGCCCTGTTTGTTCTGGAGCTTGCCCTGGAAGATGATCATGCCGTGGAAGATCTGGCGCGACAGGCGCCGGGTGTTGCGCTCGCAGAAGCGCAGGTGGCCGGCCAGGTCGCCGAACTCGGAGTAGCGCGGCCACTGGCCCCAGCCCAGCCACCGGGTGGGGTACCAGGAAGCGTAGAAGGCCGAGATCTTCGGCAGCTCGCCGACCTTCTCCTTGATCCCCTTCTCCGGATCGATCATGGCGCCGGCGACCTGCAGGTGCTTGTCCACCGCCTCGCGGGCCATGAACAGGTGCATGATCTCGCTCGATCCCTCGAAGATCTTGTTGATGCGATAGTCGCGCATCATCCGCTCGACGCTGATCGGCGCCTCGCCGCGCGCCGCCAGCGACTTCTCGGTCTCGTACCCCCGGCCGCCGCGGATCTGCATCGCGTTGTCCACGATCTCCCAGGTGCGGTCGGAGTTCCACAGCTTGCAGGACGCCGCTTCGAGACGGATGTCGTAGCCGCCGCGGTCGGTCATCTCGGTCGCCAGCTTGGCCATCGACTCCATGGCGTAGGTGGTCGCCGCCATGTCGGTGATCAGATGCGCGATCGCCTCGTGCTTGCCGACCGGCCGGCCCCACTGCACCCGCTCCAGAGCCCACTTGCGGGTCATCTCGAGGCAGAGCTTGGCGGTGCCCACCGAGCCGTTGGGGATCGACAGGCGGCCGTCGTTGAGAGTGGTCAAGGCGATCTTGAGCCCCTTGCCCTCATCGCCGATCAGGTTCTCCGCCGGCACCTTGACGTTCTTGAAGCTGATCACCGCGTTGGCCAGCGCCCGCAGGCCCATGAAGTGGCAGCGGTGCTCGACCTTGACGCCCGGCCATTCGGTCTCGACCACGAAGGCGCTGATCTTCTTCGTCTTCGGGTCGCGCGCCATCACCACCAGCAGCTTCGCCAGGGTGCCGTTGGTGCACCACAGCTTCTCGCCGTTGATGACGTAGTCGCCCTCCGGCGTCTTCTCGCAGCTCGTCTGCAAACGCGCCGGATCGGAGCCGACGTTCGCCTCGGTGAGCGCGAACGCGGAGATCTCGCCCTGGGCACAGCGCGGCAGGTACTTCTTCTTGAGGGTGTCGCTGCCAAAGAGCTTGAGCGGCTGGGGCACGCCGATGGACTGGTGGGCGGAGAGGAGCGCGGAGAGGTTGCCGTCGACGCTGCCGAACAGCTCCATCACCTTCTGATACTCGACGTTGGTGAAGCCGAGGCCGCCGTACTTCTTGGGGATCTTCATCCCGAAAGCGCCCAGCTTGCGCAGAGCGTCCACCACCGCCTCGGGATACTCTCCCGTGGCGTCGATCTCGACCGCATCGACCTGGTCGCGGATGAGCTCCTTGATCGCGTTATAAAACGCCGAGAACTCCGGCCGCTCGTCGGCCGGCAGCGGATACGGATGGATGAGATCGAGCCGGAAGTCGCCGAGAAACATCTCGCGCAGGAAGCTCGGCTGCTTCCACTCCGCCTCGCGGGAAGCCTCCGCCACCTTCCGCGATTCGAGCTCGCTGACGTTGTGGATGTCCTTCGCCATGGTCATATCCCCTTTGCCTGGCTGTGGCAGGCTAGCTGGCAGCCGGACATTCCCCGCCTCGGGCATTGCCGCACTGCGACGTTCATTCTACTCCAGACCGAAACAGGATGGTAGCCACCCCGCGGGGTGGCTTCTCGCCGCAGTGCGGCCAGCAGCCCTTGCCTGCGGTGTAAGCGGCTCACATCGCCGAGTCAGCGGCACTTCTCTGCTCAGTGCGGGTGCTGGTCGAGCCGCTCGGTATGTTCACCGTCGGCCGTCCATCCTACGCTCTCCGGCGCTGGGAACCTGCGGTCAGTGTTCCTGGCGGCGCTCGGTGGAGCTTCTCGTGACAGCCCTTGTGCTCGTCGCGATGGAGAGGACGCATGTTCTCTGGATCGTGGAGGCCTGGCACGCCCTCTTTATATGATGAAACGTGGCCACCGTGAGCGACTCGATTTGCTCCCCGCAGACCATGCAGACTTGCTTCCAGTGAGAGAAGCTCGCTCGCTTCTCTCGCTCATTTGGATTTGTGCGTCCTTGGCTTGTAGACTGCTGCCAATAACGGATTTCCTGCACCACCGCTTCGAGCGGGTGACCATAGTCGCTCGCAGCCTGGCTGGCGAACTTGTCGAGCTTGGCCCGGAAGTTCTTGCGTTCTTCGACTGTGAATCCACTCGTCAGCCGCATCTCATCGTCGTTTGACATTCGATATAACCTCGAAGGTTCTGACTGTAGCGATCAACTAGCCGGCTAAGGTCCTGTCACAGAATAACTGCCTCAATCAGGCACAGGTGGTGTGTATAGAGGTCCCAGACCTTGTCCCATGACGCGTACCGATCACTTTATTTTGCACCGCGAGTCTTCTCCAGCGGCGAAGCCGTCCGGTGGAACGCCGGGGTTATGTCTCCTTCTGTTCAGCCTCAATCAACTTCTGCCGCATCTCCTCCTGCCTCTGGCATTGGAGCTCCATGTAGTACGCCACCAACCGCTTCGGATCGTGTCCATGCTCCTCCGATATCCGATGACGCACGTCTCGTATTCTCTTGATGGCGGGATCATCTTTCATCTTCCAGTCCTCCCAGTAGTTCAAGCGGCGTCACCAACGCAGGCACGTACAGCCCCAAGACCGCGTTGATACGACGGATGTGTCCGAACTTGTTTGCGTTAGCCAGATGCCGACAGTTCCATGTCAACAAAAAGTCGCTCTTGTGATAGGAAGCCAGCGCTAGATGCATCGCATCACCAACCGGATCGTTCGGCATGATCTTGTTCCGGATGTAGGCCTCGACGATATCGGCTATCTCGTCGCTAATCTCCAAGACCTCCAACGACCGAACCATCTCCAAGGCTTGCTCCTTGATTGGGTGGTCGCCTCGTCTGAGCTCATCAAGGACGGCATCGCTCGTGACGAGCTCATAGGCGGTGCGTCGTTCGTCCCACCAATCCCGCGTCCAGCCACGTCGCGCCACCATGTCAGGTTCGGTGCGGACCTCATAGTAGAAGCTGGGAATCGACGTCTCGATGTAGACCTTTGGTTTTGGCATAGGTGCAGTTCACGAGCCCGTAGGCATAACCGCAGAGTGGATACTGTGCACTGCCGGGCCGATTGGCCCAATAGGCGTCTCGAAGATTTTCTTCAAGCTCTTCGGGAGTCTCGCCCTGCGTCATGATACGCCAATATGTTCGCCGCAGTGCGGCCAAGCCGTCAGCCGCCTCCCTCGCGTTGCTTGCAACACAAGCCCCCTTGTGTTCCAATTCCCCGCAACATGACCGAGTCCGACTACGAGCAGAGGAAGCTGGAGCTCGATACGCAGCTCCGCCTGTCCATCCGGTTCCTTCAGCAAGGCTACGAGGCCCAGCTCAGCGCCTTGGAGCTTGAGTGGGCAGGGGCGAAAAGGACCGCGGCTCCGGTTGCGGCGCCGGAGGCCGCTCCCGTCCGGCAGCGCGCTCCACAACCGCCGGGCGGGCTGCTCGAGCAGGTCCGCCAGGCGGTGGCACAGTTGCCGGTGGAGCTCACGAAGGCGGACGTCATCCGCGTCCTCGGCTTCACGCCAGAGCGCAGCTCTCTCCATCGGGCCCTCGACGATCTCATGGCGGAGCGGGAGATCCGGCTTCACGACCGCGGCTCGGGGCGGACTCCGAACGTCTACCGGAAACTGGGGGGAATCACACCCGAAGGCTCGTAGCACACGACGCTCACGGAGCGCACGACGGCGGCGCGGTCGTGCATGACGGCGGAGCGGTCATCCAACACCACGACCCGCTCCGGTGCCATCGGCAAGGGGCTG
This sequence comes from Thermoanaerobaculia bacterium, assembly GCA_036264355.1. GTDB lineage: Bacteria > Acidobacteriota > Thermoanaerobaculia > Multivoradales > UBA5704 > UBA5704. The sequence goes on along the minus strand of DATARD010000399.1, from coordinate 3,221 downwards.
GGCATCACGGCGACTTGCAGTGGGATCCCAGCAGAGCGGATGCGTAACGCTGCGGTCCGTTCGCGCATCACGGCGGAACGTTCCGGCAACACGACGGAACGCTCCGCCGTGTTGGGGGAACGTTCCGGCAACGCTACGGAATGCTCCGCCGTGTTGGGGGAGCGTTCCGGCAACACGACGGAACGCGCCGCCGTGTTGCCGGGACGCACGGCGATGCCGGGCGAGCGTTCCTTCGTGTTGCGGCGACGCTCGACCGGCGTTCCTCGTCACGCCGCGGCGTGCGAGGCCATCTCCATCTCCCGGCGCCGCACCCATTCGACGGCTCCGAGCAGCGGTCCGGTCATGAACGTGGTCCCGAGGGCCATCAGCACCATCATGGCGAAGATCCGTGGCGGCAGGATGCCGAGGTCGTAGCCGAGGTTGAGGACGATCAGCTCGACCAGGCCGCGGGTGTTCATCAGCGCGCCGAGGGAGAAGGAGTCGCCCCAGCTCATGCCGGTGAAGCGCGCCGCCGCCATGCTCCCTCCCAGCTTGCCGGTGATCGCCACCGCGATCACCGCGGCGCAGAGCAGCCAGTTCGTCCAGTTGTTGAGCAGGCCGACCTGGGTGCGCAGGCCGGTGAAGGCGAAGAAGAGCGGCAGCAGGAAGGTGGAGCTGAAGGTCTCCAGCCGCTCGCGGAGGAACTGGCGCAGGCCGCGGTCCTGTGGCATGCAGACGCCGGCCAGGAAGGCGCCGAACAGGGCGTGGATGCCGATCACCTCGGTGAACAGCGCCGAGGCGAAGACGAAGCTGAAGATCGCGGCCAGGAAGCCCGCTCCGGTGCGGATGTGGGGCAGCCGCTCTACGATCCGCGCGATCCGCGGCCGCACGAGGAAGAGCATCGCGGCGATGAACACCAGGGTGAGGGCGATCGTCATCAGCGAGCCGCCCAAGCCGTCCGCCTTGGCGATCGCCACCACGATCGCCAGAAGGCACCAGGCGGTGACGTCGTCCACCGCCGCGCAGGCGATGGCGGTGGTGCCCAGGAACGACCCGTTCATGCGGCGCTCGTCGATGATCCGCGCCAACACCGGAAACGCCGTGACGCTCATCGAGACGGCCATGAACAGGGCAAAGCCGATGAACGGCGTACCCGGACCGGCGAGCGCGCGATAGATTCCCAGCGAAAGGAGGCAGCCCAGGAAAAAGGGGACCACGATGCTCGCATGGCTCACCATCACCGCAGAATGCGCCTTCTCGCGCAGGTGCTGCACGTCGAGCTCGATGCCGACGACGAACATGAAGAGGATGACGCCGATCTGGCTGAGCATCTTGAGCGGCCCCAGCCCCCCCGCCGGGAAGATGAAGCTCTCGGCCGCAGGCGCGAGCCACCCCAGCAGCGAAGGGCCGAGGAGGATGCCGGCGATCATCTCACCGATGACCGGCGGCTGGCCGATGCGGCGGAACAGGATGCCCAGAATCCGCGCCGCCAGCACGATGACGATGACCTGCAGCAGAAGCAGCGGAAGCGGCTGCTTGAGATTGTCGATCAGACCCCCGGCAAGATTCTTCGGGGCATCCGGGGCGGCGGCTTTCCCAGGAGCTTCCGGCCCCGCGGTGGCAGCAGCCGGAGCGGAAGCTTCCGGTTTCAGGTGCGCGCCGTAGGAAAGAATGGCGTAGACCCCGGTGCCGCAGACGAGGAGGACAGAGAGATAGAACAGGAGATTCCTGGGCTTGAGCATCTTGATTCCCCTCCAAAGAAAAGTACAACAAACCAGACCGTTCCCAGAAGTGTCGCGAGACGATAGAAACGGGACACGAGAGCGAAGGTCGATCTTGGTCGAGTCTCCGGTCGAGCCAGCCGCCTGCGGAGGTCGCTGCGACCTTTCTACAGTCGAGGTCCCTGCTCCATTCCTGAGCGTGGCGACAGGAGGCACACTCGCCAGTCTCACAACGGGTGGCAATCGTTATGCCAGGTACTGAACAAAAGAGCTAACTAATTAGTTCTACTTTGTCAGATCACGTCACCAGCTCTTCCCAAGGCCCACGGTCGTCCTGAGGGAGCCCTGACGACCGAAGGATCTGGGAGGGGGAAGGTCCGCTCGCGCAGACAAAGAGCGCTTGTACAGGGGAAGGTTCGCGGCAATGGGCTCAAGCACGGCGGCACCGCGCGCCGGGAAGCTCAGACCTTGAGGCGGACGGCCGGGCCATGGGCGGGCAGCTCTCCGACTTCGGGGCGAGCCTTCCGCCCCAAGGTGCGGAGGTCTCGGATCTCGGGGCGGAGCGTCCGCACTTCGGGGCGGGCCTTCCGCCCCAAGGTGCGGAGAGCCTGGATCTCGGGGCGAAGCTCCCACACTTCGGGGCGAGCCTCCCGCCCCGAAGTGCGGAAGGCCCGGATTTCGGGGCGGCCCGTCACCGGCGGCTCGTCCATCGACCGGATCGCTGTGCGCATCATTGTCCAGCATCGCGCGCCCGGCGTGGTCTGACGAAGTAGAATTAGGTTGCCGCGCAAGACGCAAATGCATAGCTTCCGTCCGGGCACCAGGCCTCGCAGTAGGAATCTGTGCAAGTGACCCCGCCGCCGTCCTGAGGACATACTGCCCAGCAGCAACTCGAGGAGCAGCCAGCGGAATCAGCAAGCTCATTCAAGAACGCAGCCGTGCTGCCAGACTTGACCTTTCCCGCATGCGCTGGCTTGAAGTGGCTCTTCACCTCTTGGGGCCCACGATCCTGGTCGCTGGTGGCCGCGCTTGCACCGCTCACCGCGAACAGGAATCCGCACATCACAAAAAGCGCAGCAAATTTGATCGCCCTCTTAATTCGCATGCCCTTCTCCCCTATGAGTGGCTGGTACGAGCCTATCTCGTACCCCTTACAGAAGGTTGCCGATCCAAACAGGTATTAGGTCAAAGCAGCAAGCTGCTTCTCTATCGACTAAGAAAGCATGGATCTTTTATACCGAAGGTGAAGCTGTGTCAAGCGCCTACAGCTTCCGCGGCAACGCCGCCACCATCCCCACGATGCCGGCACGGATCAGGGCGACGGAGATGGCGGCGAGGAAGAGGCTGGCGACTTTGGCGACGGCGCGGCTCAGGGCCGAGGGCATGTAGCGGCCGAAGAGCGGCGCGAAGGCGAGGGTGAGGAAGACCAGGGACATGTTCACCACCAGGGAGACGGTGGTCGGCAGGTAGCCGAAGGCTTCGCGTGAGACCAGGATGGAGGTGATGGCCGCCGGGCCCATG
>DATARD010000372.1:0-13829 GCA_036264355.1 Thermoanaerobaculia bacterium | reverse complement strand
CGCCGCAGAAGGATGCCGGCGCGTCGGACGGGTCAAGCCGGGCGGACGTTGATGCGCTTGAAGTAGCCGTCGCCCTCGCTCTCGGTCATGACGCCGGGGTCGTCAGCGAGAGTCATGTGCACGATCCGCCGGTCGGCCGGGTTCATCGGCTCCAGAGTGTGCGATTTGCCGCGCCGTCTGACCTCTTCGGCGACCCGTTGTGCCAAGCTGCGCAGCCGCTCCTCCCGGATCTCCTGGAAGTTGTCGCAGTCGACCCGCACCAAGGTGCTCTCGCCGCTCAGCGTGCGGATCAAGCGCGGCAGGAGGTGCTCCACCGCCATCACCAGCTCGCCGTCGTCGGCGAAGCACCAGTCGACGTCGGCGCCGGAAAGATCCACCTCCAGCCGGTCCTCTCCCTGGAGGATGCGCGGCGTGAGGTCCAGGCCGGCGATGCGCAGCAGGAGCTCGACGCCCCGGTTCGCCGCCTCGGCCATGGGACCGGTCGCGGGCGGAAAGCGTTCCGACGGCCGGCGCGGCGTGTCAGGAAGGTTCACCAGGCCATCCGGCGCCCCGCTGCCGGCAGGGGCCGCCGCCGCAACCGCGCCGCCTTCCGGCGCCCGCTCCTCACGGGCATAGCGGGGACCGGCGGGCCGGTGACGGCGCGGATCTTCGCTCCGCCGTCCCTCCCCCCGCCGCCCGCGGTCGCCTCGGTCGCCCCCGCTCCGATCGCCCCGCCCGCCGCGATCGCTCCGCTGGCCCGTCTCACCGACCCGGTTTCCCCGATCGTCCGGCACGGCCCGGCTGCCCCCGCGGTCGTCCCGGCCGATCCGGTTCCCGCGGTTGTCGTCGTCCTCCTCCCGCGGCTCCGGACGGCTGGCCGGAGCGGCGCGCGGAAGATCGGGGGGCGGGGCGGGAGCGGCCGGTGCAGCCGCCGGAGAAGGCGGAGCAGGGGCCGGAGCGGGCCGGGGGGCGCCCGCCTCCCGCTTCGGCGCGTCGGGGTTGACCTCGATCATCACCTTGCGGCGGACCTTCAGGAATCCGTGCCGCTTCTCGATACTGCGGTACGCGATCTCTTCAGGATCGAGGTTGAAGTGATTCGCCGCCTGCACCAGGGCTTGTTGCAGGCTGTCTCCGGAGAAGAAGCGCCTCTTGGGTTCGCTCATGACGATTTGCGTTGTGCCCTCTCTCTGCATTCGCGGTCTGCCCACCTGATTGCATCCGCTCAGGCGGACTGCTGTTGCAGACGGTTGTAAACCCATTGTTGCAGGATGGTCAAGACGTTGTTGGTGAGCCAGTACAGGACGAGCCCGCTCGGGAAGCCGACGAAAAGGATGGTCATGAAGAGCGGCATCAGCATGAACATCCGCCGCTGCATCGGGTCCCCGGTCTGCGGCGACAGCTTGACCTGCAGGAACTGCGTGGCGCCCATGACGATCGGCAGCACATAGTGCGGGTCCGCCGCGGCGAGATCGGTGATCCACAGGATCCACGGAGCGCCGCGCAGCTCGAAGGCCGTGCTCAGCAGGCGGTAGAAGGCGTAGAGGATGGGCATCTGGAGCAGCATCGGGAGACAGCCCCCCGCCGGATTCACCCCGTGCTCCTTGTAGAGCGCCATCATCTCGTCGTTCATCTTGCGCTGCATCTCGAGGTTCGGCCGTCCCTGCTTGTCTTTCAGCTTGGTGGCATAGCGCGTCCGGATGGCCTGCATCTTCGGATTCAGCAACTGCATCTTCTTCATCGACTTCATGCTGTGGTGGGTGAGCGGCAGGAGGGCCAGCTTGATCAATACGGTCATCAGGACGATCGCCCAACCGTAGTTGCTCACCACATTGTCGTGCAGCCAGTGGATGCCGGCGAGGAGCGGACCGACCAGGAGGCGCAGCATTCCCCAATTGACCGTCTCTTCGAGGCCATAGGGGAGCGCCTTCAGCTTTTCGTAGCTCTTCGGCCCCCAATAGGAACGCAGCGCCATCTCGTCCCCCGCCGAGGTCAGCTCCACCCGCAGCTCGCGCGGCATCTCCTTCTGCTCGGAGGTGATAGCGTCCTTCGCCGGCACCGGCAGGAAGCGCGCTCCTTGGCCGTCGCCCCCCTGGACCAGGAACGGCTCCACGGAGGCTCGCTCGACCCCCTTCTCCGGGATCGCCGCGGCCAGGAACCAGGTGTCCTCGACGCCGATCCAGCGCAATGAGGAGCCGGGGAGGTCGACGGTGTCGAAACGCTGTGGATCGAGCACCTTGACGTCCTCGGCCTTGTAGACCGCGCTGCGCGCCTCGAAACGGCTCTTCAGCTCGTCCTTGGTGGGGTTGCGGATGCCCGGCCCCAGGATCAGGCCCCAACCTTTCTGCCCCGGCAGCTTGATCGTCACCTCCAGCAGGCCCCGATCGTCGAAGCGGAAAGTCTTCTCGGCCGCGCCCTCGGAACCGCTGAAACGGAAGACCACCGACTTGCCGTCGTTCGCCTTCTCGGCCGCGAAGAGAGCCTTGTTGAGCGGGTGGGGTGCATGCGCCGCGTCGGTCAGGCCAAAGGGATAGAAGCCGTCCAGGCGCTTGCGAACCAGATCGAGCTGCGTCTTCTGGCCTGCTTTGTCGGCGACCAGGAAGGAGACGAGCTGCGCGCCGCGGTTCGAGAAGACGGCCTGCGCGGAGCCGGCCTGGAGAGTGACGGGCTCTTCCTTCTCGGCCGATATCGGCGGCATCGGCGGCACCGGCGGCACCGCCGCTGGAACGCCGGCGGCCGGGCCGGCAGGCGTTGCGGTGGGAGAGCTCGGAGCCGGTGTGCCGGGTGCCGTGGCGGCCGGCGTCTCGGCGCCGGCAGGCAGGCCGGGGAGTTTCGCCGGAGGCTTGGGAGCGATGAACATCGTCCACACCACGATCAGTGCGAACGACAAGGAGGCGGCGAGAAGCAACCGGCGATTATCCACGAACCTTGAATCCTCTCTTTTGTACGTTGGCCGGGGAGCTGCCGCGACCGTTTATGGCAGGTCGACCCCGCCGGGATGGAGGGGTTGGCAGCGCAGCAGCCGCCAGGCCGTCAGCGTCAGGCCGTGGGCGAGGCCGTGCTTGAGCAGGGCGAGCCGAGCATACTCCGAGCAGGTAGGTGTAAAGCGGCACGACGGTGGAAGGAGCGGCGAGATCCGCCGTTTGTAGACCTCCAGAAGCGCCACCAGCGGCCGTGTCACGCCGTGGGTCCCCGTTTTTGCAGCACGCCCGAAAGCAGCCGCAGAAGCTCCGTCCGAACGCCCTGAAAATCCGCCGCGCCCGCCTCGGGTTTGAGGTGGACGACCAGATCCATGGGGGGAAGCTTCCCTCGGTCCTGCCATCGCCGGTAGATCTCTTTGATCCTGCGCTTGAGCCGGTGCCGGACCACCGCGATGCCGACCTTCCGGCTGGCGGTGATCCCGATGCGGGGGTGACCGGCTTCGTTCGCAACGAAGTAGAGGATGGCCAAGCCACCATGCCGCCGCCGCCCCGTGCGATAACACCGGAGGTAGTCGGCGCGCCGCCGGACGGTCTCCGCGGGCAGGAGCCGCTGGCCCCTCCCCTGCAGGGGCCCGGGCATCAGACGCTCAGGCGTTTGCGTCCCTTGGAGCGCCGCCGGGAAATGACCGCGCGGCCGTTCTTCGTACGCATGCGCACGAGAAAGCCGTGAGTCCGCTTGCGGCGACGGTTGTTGGGCTGAAAAGTCCGTTTCACGATGACCCGCCTTCTCTAGGAATAGCTCTGGTAATAAAGCTCGACTCACTCACCGGGTCGAGCAAACCTTGAACGATAGCTCGCCCGGGCGCGGCAGTCAAACCCAACGCCTTCCGGGCGCTCTCATGCGCATATCCAAATGGTTGGCGGAGAGGGTGGGATTCGAACCCACGGACCGGTTGCCCGGTCAACGGTTTTCGAGACCGTCCCATTCAACCACTCTGGCACCTCTCCGGGTCTTCTCTCGTTTTCTACTTCCGCCTGCGTTACGCGCTTCAAGGTGGCGGAGAGGGTGGGATTCGAACCCACGGTAGAGTTTCCCCTACACACGCTTTCCAAGCGTGCTCCTTAAGCCACTCGGACACCTCTCCCGATCATCTCAAAGAGCTCGAGCCGCTCCGGAGCGACGCAAAGAAACCGCGCAAGAGCGCGGCGCTCTCTTCGGCAAGCACTCCGGCCGTCACCTCCAGCCGGTGGTTGAGGCGCGGATCCTGGACCAGATTGCCCAGTGTGCCGCACCATCCCGCCTTCGGATCGGCCGCCCCGTAGACCAGCCGCTCGACGCGGCTGTTCACCAGGGCCCCCGCGCACATCGGGCACGGCTCCAGGGTGCAGTACAGCGTGCACTCCGTCAGCCGCCACCCGCCCATCCGCCGCGCCGCCTCCCGGATCGCCAGGAGCTCGGCATGCGCCAGCGGATCGCCGTCCGTCTCCCGCCGGTTGTGGCCCCGCCCGATCACCTCCCCGCCCCGGACCACCACCGCGCCGATCGGCACCTCGCCGATCGCCCCCGCCCGCTCCGCTTCGGCGAGCGCCTCCCGCATCCAGACGATATCCGCGGAGGTCTCCAACAGGCGCCGTATACTACTCGAAAACGGCGCGCGGGCAAACCTGCTGTCCGAGAGGCGGAATAATCCGCCCGCCGCGGTCCTTTACATCCCCAACCCCAGGGCATAGCATGGGGCTCCGCCGCAGCGGCCCACGAAGGGTTCGGGTCCTGTGCATCGGCCATTACCGAACCTCGTCAGGCCCGGAAGGGAGCAGCGATAAGGTATCCGGCTGAGTGCCGCAGTCACACCGGAACCCTTCGTGGACCGCTGCCGCCACTGTCTCCCCAGACCACTCGCCTATATGACCTACCAGGTTCTCGCCCGCAAGTGGCGCCCGCAGAGCTTCTCGAGTCTCGTCGGCCAGGAGGCCATCGTCACCGCCTTGCGCAACGCCCTCACCGAGGGGCGCATCGCCCAGGCCTATCTCTTCTCCGGCATCCGCGGCGTCGGCAAGACGACTGCCGCCCGCGTGCTCGCCAAGGCGCTCAACTGCGAGCGCGGACCGGCCGCCGACCCGTGCAACGAGTGCTCGGCCTGCATCGACATCACCCGCGGCTCGGATCTCGACGTCATCGAGGTCGACGCCGCGACCTACTCGAAAGTCGAGCAGGTGCGCGAGCTGACCGAGAGCCTCAAGTACGGCCCCTCCCGCCACCGCTACAAGGTGGTGGTGCTCGACGAGATCCACCGCCTGTCGCGCCAGGCCTTCGACGCCCTGTTGAAGATCGTCGAGGAGCCGCCGCCGCACCTCCTCTTCATCTTCGCCACCACGGAGATCGATGCGGTGCCGGCGACGATCCTGTCGCGCTGCCAGGAGTTCCACTTCCGCCGCGTGCCGTCGCAGGTCCTCGCCGCCCACCTGCGCGCGATCGCGCAGAGCGAAAGCATCACCGCGAGCGACACGGCGCTGCGGCTGATCGCCCGCGCCGGCGAGGGGAGCGTGCGCGACTCCGTCGCCCTCCTCGACCAGCTCGCCACCTTCGGCTCGGGAACGATCGCCGACGAGGACGCCATCCGCCTGCTCGGCGGTCTCGACACCGCTCTCTTCCACACGCTGCTCGAAGCGATCCTGCGCGGTGACGGCGCCGCAGTGGTGACCGCGGTCCGCCGCATCGAGGACGAGGGCTGGGACCCGCGCCACGTCTACGGCCAGTTTCTCTCGTTCTGCCGCGACGCGCTCCACCTCGGCCTCGGCGGCAATCCGGAGCAGGCCGATCTGCCGGCCGAGGAGGCGCAGGCCCTTTCCGCCGTCGCCCGCGCCGCCGGCTACGAGAACCTGCTCCGCCTCCTGCACCAGCTCCTCGCCAGCGAGCAGGTGGTGCGCCGCAGCGACACCGGCGCCCTCGCCCTGGAGATCGCCTGGCTGCGCGCCGCCGAGCTGCCGAAGCTGTCGCGCGTCGAGGATCTGCTCGCCGGTCTGCCCGCGACCGCCGCCGCTCCGAACCCGATGAGCGCACCCCCGCCGCGGAGCGAGCGCGCACCGGCACCGACACTCAAAGCTGCCGCGCCCGCGCCGCCGCCGCCCGCCCGCCCCGCGGCACCGGTCACGCCGCCGCCGGCAGGCGATCCGGTCCAGGCCTTTCTCGAAGCGGTCAGCTTGCGCAAGGCGCCGTTCGCCGCGCTCCTCTCCGAGGCTGACCTCACCCTCTGCGACAGCGAGCTGCGCATCGCGGTGCCGGCCGAGGACTCCCTGCTCGAATCGCGTCTGCAGCAGGCTGTCTACCGCCAGGTCGTCGAGGAGGCCATCGCCGCCGTCTGGGGCCCCGGTATCACCTGCCGCACGGTGCGCGCCGCGCCAAAACCCAAACCCGAAGCGGCAGCGTCCTCCGCAGGAGGCGATGGCGCCCCGGCGGAGCGGGTTGCCGAAAACCCCCAGGTCCAAGCCGTCCTTGATATCTTCGGAGGCAAGGTGGAGACTGTGGAAGAGCATGGAAGTTTCAGGGAGGATCAACCATGAGCAGCATGCGTCAATTGATGAAGCAAGCCCAGGAGATGCAGGAGCGCCTGCAACGGGAGCTCAACGAGATGGTGGTCGAGGCGAGCGTCGGCGGCGGGATGGTCACCGTCAAGATGAGCGGCCACAAGCAGCTCGTCGGCGTGAAGATCGATCCGGAGGCGATGGATCCCGCCGATCCCTCGATGCTGGAAGACCTGATCGTCGCCGCCGTCAACGAAGCCGGCCGCAAGATCGAAGAGACGATGCAGGGCAAGATGGGCTCCATGGCGTCCAGTCTGCCCGGCCTGTTCTGAGAACGACCTCGATGATAGGACGATGTCCGACCCGCTGGCCCGCCTGATCGGAGAGCTGTCCAGGCTCCCGGGCATCGGCCCCAAGACCGCGACCCGCCTCGCCCACTACCTGCTCAAGGCGCCCGCGTCGGAGGCCCAGGCCCTGGCCCTGGCCATGACCGAGGTGAAGGAGAAGCTCTTTCACTGCTCGGTCTGCAACGTCATCACCGCCGAGGACCCGTGCCGCTTCTGCTGCGACGAGCGGCGCGACCGCAGCCGCATCTGCGTCGTCGAGGAGCCGTTCAACATTGAGCCGGTCGAGCGCACCGGCGAGTATCACGGCCTCTACCATGTCCTCCTCGGCGCCCTCTCCCCGCACCGCGGCATCGGTCCTGACCGCCTGGCCATCCCCGGTCTCCTCACCCGTCTCGAAGGCATCGCCGAGGTGATCGTCGCCACCAATCCCAATGTCGAGGGGGAGGCGACCGCGCTCTATCTCGCCCGCCTGCTCAAGCCGCGCGGCGTCCTGGTGACCCGCCTCGCCTTCGGCATGCCGGTCGGCGGCGACATCGAGTACACCGACGAGGTGACCCTCGGCCGGTCGCTGGCCGGACGGCGGGAGATGTGACTCCCGGCCCGCGCTCCCGCGCCTTCGCGGAGCGTCTGCGCGAGCTCGAAGCGCCCGGCGTCAACACCCTGCCGGCGGACGGCTCCCCGTCTCTCCTCTGGGACGAGGCGCACGGCGCCGAGGTTCGCGACGTCGACGGCAACATCTATATAGACCTCACGTCAGGATTCGGCGTGGCCGCCGTCGGCCACACCCATCCGCGGGTGGTGGCGGCCATCCGCGAGCAGGCCGGGAAGCTACTGCACGGCCTCGGCGACGTCCACGCGCATCCGCTCCGCGTCGCCCTCGCCGAGCGCCTGGTGCAACTGGCGCCGGTGGACGATCCGCAGGTCTTCTTCGCCATCTCGGGCGGCGAAGCGGTGGAGATCGCCTTGAAGACCGCCTTGGCAGCCTCCGGACACCCCGGCCGTCCCGGCGTCCTTGCCTTCGAGCCGGCGTATCACGGCACCACGCTCGGCGCCCTGGCGGTCACCTCGCGCGCCGAGTTCCGCGCGCCGTTCGCCGCCCATCTCCACGGCCACGTCCATCGCCTCCCGTTCGGCGCCGAGCCGGACCGGATCGCCGCCGTTCTGCGCGGAGGCACCTGCGGCGCCGTGCTCGTCGAGCCGATCGTCGGCCGCGAAGGGGTGATCCTGCCGCCGCCGGGCTGGCTCGCCGCCCTGGCCGATCTCTGCCGCCGGGCGGGAGCCCTCCTGATCGCCGACGAAATCTTCACCGGCTTCGGCCGCACCGGCACCCGCTTCGCGGTCGAGGCCGAAGGCGTCCGCCCCGACCTTCTCTGTTGCGGCAAGGCGCTGGGGGGTGGCCTGCCGATCGCCGCCGTCCTCGGCCGCCGCGACCTCTTCCGCTGCTGGGAGACCGCGGGCGAAGCGCGCCACACCGCCACCTTCCTCGCCAATCCGCTGGCGTGCGCCGCCGCTCTGGCGGTGCTCGACATCCTCGCCGAGGAGGATCTCGCCGCCCGATCCAGGAGGTTGGGAGCTTGGACCGGCGAACGCCTCGCCGCCCTGCGGGATCTCTCGCCGGCGGTGACCGACGTCCGCGGACGCGGTCTCCTCTGGGGAATCGAGCTCGCCACCGCCGGCGCCGCCAAAGCCTGGGCCGGCGCGGCGCAGGAGCGGGGCGTCCTCTTCCTGGCCGGCGGTCCGGAAGGACGGGTGGCGCAGGTGGTGCCGCCGCTCACCATCCCCGAGGAGCAGCTCGCTCGCGCTCTCGATCTCCTCGCGGAGGCTCTCGTCGCCGCATGAATACTCTTCCCCGCTACAAGCTCGCCTTCATCGGCAGTCACGGCGTCGGCAAGACGACCCTCTGTTATGGTCTCGCGGCGCGGCTCAAGACCCGCGACGTCGCCGTCGAGGTGATCCACGAGGTGGCGCGCCGCTGCCCGTTGCCGATCAACGAGGAGACGTCGGTCGCGGCGCAGTCGTGGATTCTCCACACCCAGGTCGCCGAGGAGCTGGTGGCGCAGGCGCGCTATCCGGCGGTGATCTGCGACCGCAGCATCCTCGACAACTACGTCTATCTCCTTCTCGCCGCCGGCCGCCAGGAGCCTCTGGAGCCGCTGGTCGAAGCGTGGACCCGCGGCTACGATCTCCTCGTCCACGTGCCGATCGTCGAGCAGCTCAGCCCCGACGGCATCCGCTCCCCGAGCCCCGCCTTCCAGCGCGCCGTCGAGGAGCGCCTCGACCGCGAGCTCGCCCAGCGCGGCATCACCGCCTTGCGGCTCGATCCCGACTTGCGGCCCGGCTGGCTGGACGCCGTCGAGCAGGCGATCTGGGAGCACATTCTGCCGGCGCAGCTCCCGCTGCTGTAAGACCGCTGCTCCGCTGAGCGCCCCGATTCCGGCTTCACAGAGCGCGCTGCCACTTCGCCCAATCTTCCGCCGGCGCTCAATCGGCTGCGGGTGTCCTGGCCAGGCTCGATCTCGGCTGTCATGACCTCTGCTGTTCCAGAATCTCTCCGCGCAAGCCGGCGGAGCCTCGGATGGGCCTGAAGGCGTCTTGCTCAAGCGGGATTGGCGTTGGCCAGACCATCCTCGCTCTGAGCCGAAGCAGAATGGCGCTGGCTGAGTCGACCGCTCCGTATGGCAAGACAGAATGGCTTCGGCCGAGCCGACTCGACCTCCTGTGAGCTGGACGGGCTCTGATCAGACCGTCGCCGACTTCTGATGAGCTGGAACCGGGGCGTCCAAGCTGTCCCCTCCTCACGGGCGCTCATGGGTGCTGGCTCTGATCAAACGGCCATCTCTCGCCGCTCTTGGCCGCCTCCGAGCGAGCGTGAGCGCCAGAGCTCACAACTTGACACTCCTGAGCAACAGCGTACAATTCTGTACGGGCATGTCCTCAAAGATCACATGTAGAGTCAGCGCAACCATTGAGGGATTTCCCGCTTGGGTATTGGAGCAGTACCGCCGGGTGACCGGGGAGGGAGAAAAGGGGGCGCTCACCTACATCATTAAGCGTTGGGCGGAGCTTGACCCGGTTGCCAAGGAGCACGGTCTGACACTACGAGACTTCGGCGGAGGAGGGGAAGTTGTTCCGTTCAGGAGGAGCGAGTAGAACGCGGGAGGCAGGACATTGCTTTTCGAGGTTGGCCATACTACACTTACGTCCAATTTACGCTATGCTGCTGAAGGAGTAAGCCATGGCCGCAGCCCGAGAGAGATTTAAGGAACTCATTCTCTATGTCGCGCAACAGTCCGAGGGGGATTCGACCTTCGGGGCAACAAAGTTGAATAAAATTTTGTTTTTTTGCGATTTTCTGTCGTACCGCGCATATGGGGAAGCGATTACCGGACAGCGTTATTTCAAGCTCCCTCACGGCCCGGCTCCGCGCGCCATCGTCCCGGTCCTCAATGAGATGATAGGACAAGGAGATTGCGTAAAAGTGCTGCGGTCAAGGTTTGGTCTGCCGCAAGAAACAGTCTTCGCCCGGCGCGAAGCCAAGCTCGAGGTCTTCAAGCCGCGAGACGTCGCCCTCGTCGATGCGGTGCTTCGACAACTGCGGGACAATGACGCAAAAGAGGTTAGCGATCTTTCCCATGAGTTCATCGGCTGGGAATTGGCAGAGGACGAGGAAGACATTCCATACGACACTGTCTTCTTAGGTGACCCGCGCAAGCTGAGGCTGACAGAGGAAGAGGTCGAGTATGGCAAGAAACTCTTTTCGCGTAATCGAGACGCCTAGGTTCAAGGAGGAGGCTCAATTACTCCGGGAGGAGGGCGCGGGGCGGGCGATAGCTATGCTTATCAAAAAACTGAGAAGGATGCCGTATTTCGGGCAACAACTCCTTAGCGGCGAGGAAAGAGTCTGGGCAGTGCAACGGGGCGGCTTCGCTTATATTGCCTACTACTCAATCGATGGTTCTTCAGTAACTCTGGAGTCTGTGATTAAAAGAAAAACGCCGATTGCGCCCGGTCCGTTGGGTATAGAACCCTAATTTCTTCGGTCTCGGCCGCCGTGTCCTCCCTCGAAGGCTTCACCGCCATCGTCCTCGGCCTGCTCGCCGCCGCCGGCTCCATCGGGCTCTTCCTTCTCTTGCGGCGGACCCGCGTCAGCACGGCGGTCGCCACGCTGGGGCGGGGCCACTTCGCGGCGGTCCTCGCGGCGGTGCAGACAGGACCGGGCGCTTCGCGCGACGATCTGTGGGCCGCCGCCGTCGCCGCCAAGCATCTGTTGCGCTTCCCGGAGGCCCGGGCGTTCATCGACCGAGCGCTCGCCGCCGATCCGCGCGACGGTGAGGCGCGCCTGGAGTCCGGGCTGATCGCGGCTTACTCCGGCGATCTTCCCGCCGCGGAGCGCGAGCTCACGGCCGCAGCGGCGCAGCGCTCGGATCTGACCGAGTCGATCACCCTGCACCGCGCCTGGGTGGCTCTGCGAGCCGGCGAGCGTGGGCTGGCCCGCCGCCTGTTCGACGAGGTCGAGGCCCCGCTCGAAACCAAGCTGCGCTCCGATCTGGGAGGCGGCGAGCCGCTGTTCGCCGAGTGGTTCCTGCAGGCGGCAGCCTTGTGGGCAGCTTTCGGTGATGCGGAACGGGCGGCCTGGGCCGCCGCGGCCGGGCGGGCGTCGGCGCCGGAAAGCCTCCTTCCCGACCTCCTGCTGCCGGACTCGGCGCCGCTTCCGCTACAATAGGCGCACTTTGAGTACCGAGGATCTTCTCCGGCAGTGGGACCTCTTCTCCCACTTCACTCCCGAGCAGCTTGCCCAGCTCGCGTCCTGCGCCACGTACGACCGGTACCCCGCCAAGGCGATCATCCTCAAAGAGGGAGAGGTGACGCAGGACGTCTATCTGATCCAGAGCGGCTCGGTGCGCGTCCAGCGCAAGACGCCCTACGGCAAGTTCGCGCTGGCCAACCTCGAGGCGGGCACGCTCTTCGGGGAGACCGCCTTCATCGACCACGGGCCGCGCACCGGTGACGCCGTCACCGGCACCGAGAGCGAGCTGCTGGCGTTCGATCCGGTGGCCCTGCAGCAGGTGATCGAGCGGGACCAACGTTTCCTGCTCGCCCTCTACTGGGCCTTCTGGAAAAGCCTCTCGCGCAAGCTGCGGCAGACCAACGACAACCTCACCCAGTTCTTCTCCGAGACCCGCAAGCCGGTGGCCGAGGAGCCGATCACCCACTTCCAGCCGGGCGGCGAGATCCACGTCGACCTCGCCGCCAAGCGCAAGCTGTTCGCCGAGCAGAAGCTGTCGAACCTGGAGATCAACTTCCTCACCACCCTGTCGCGCGAGAAGCAGTTCCCCGCCCACCAGGTCATCTTCCGCGAGGGGGAGACGGCGCACGAGATGTACGTCGTGCTCGAAGGGCGGGTGATGATCAGCAAGTTCATCCCCGGCGCCGGCGAAGAGGCCCTCGCCTTCATCGAGCGCGGCGGCTACTTCGGCGAGATGGCGCTGATCGACCATGCCCCCCGCTCGGCCGACGCCAAGGCCTACGAGGAGGGGGCGGTGGTCCTCGCCATCCCGCGCGAGGTGCTGGAGGGGATCCTCGACATCAACAAGATCTCGTCGCTGCGCCTGCTCACCATCCTCTGCAACCTGGTGGCGACCCGGCTGCGCGAGCTCGACGACAAGGTCATCACCTGGTTCATCCTCGCCGGCGGCTCCGGGATCTCCTGGCCGGTGGACCAGCCGAAGCCGCATCCGAAGAGCTGACGCCCTCGGTGGCGTGTACTTTTTTCAGCACCTTGCCGACCAGCGAGGACAAAGGGAGAACGGCGCGGCCCGCCGCGTCGAACCAACCCGCCGCCGGTCCGTAGCGCACCTCCCACTTCCCTGCAGCCAGCTCCGCCCGGTGCACCTCCACCGTGAGATCGCGGAAGGTGATCCCGTGTCGCACCTCCGCCACCTGCGGACCGAGGCGCCAGCCGCCGCCGTAGCGCGCCGCCAGCGCCGCGGCCGGCTCGCCGTCCACGTCTTCCACCCACGGCAGCTCCCAGGTGCCGGCGAGCAGCAGGCTGTCGTCGGGACGGCGGAAGAGAAGGACGCCGGAAGCATTCTCCACCACCGCCACCACCATCCGCCGCTTCTCCGCCTCCCGCTTCACCCGCGCTTCCGGGTAGCGCTCGGGCTCTCCGGCCGCCGCGGCGCGGCAGCCCTCGGCGATCGGGCACAGCAGGCACTTCGGACGGCGGGGAACGCACAGAGTGGCACCGAGCTCCATCAGCGCCTGGTTGCTGTCGCCCGGCCGCGCCGGGTCGAGAAACTCCGCCGCGGCGGCGAGCAGCCGGCGCCGGAAAGCGCTCCCCTTGGGATCGCCCGCCAGGGCCAGCCAGCGGGTCAGGACCCGTTCGACGTTGCCGTCGAGCACCGGCGCCGCCACCCCGAACGCGATGCTCGCCACCGCCGCCGCGGTGTAGCCACCGATGCCCGGCAGCGCCAGCAGCCCTTCCAGACTGCGCGGAAAGCCGGCTCCCGTCGCCGCGATCTGCTGCGCCGCCGCATGGAGCTGCCGCGCCCGCCGGTAGTAGCCGAGCCCCGACCACAGGGCCAGCACGCCGTCGAGCGGCGCCGCGGCCAATGCTTCCACGGTCGGAAAACGGCTGAGAAAACGGTCGTAGTAAGGGAGCACCACCTCGACGCGCGTCTGCTGGAGCATCACCTCGGAGAGCCAGATGCGGTAAGGGTCCCGCGTGCCCCTCCAGGGCAGGTCGCGGCGGTGCCGATCAAACCAGTCGAGGAGGTCTCGGGCGTGCCGCACCGCGTCAGTCTATCGATCTGCCGGCCAAAGTGGCAGACCCAATTTGGCAGAACCTTGGGAGACCTGGAGGAGAGACAGAAACGGAGGAGGGCTTAAAGGGGGGGAAGTCCCATCGCTCCGGTTGGCTTTTTGGCTATACCCCTGTGGTTAGGGGTTGAAGGAAGATTCTTGCGGGGGTGAGATCGAAGATCTCTATTCAGGTAGGCTCTTTTAGGCTGGATGAGAGCTTCCCCCTCGTCGTTTCTGTCTTCTTCAACATGCAACCTGTGTG
>DATARD010000365.1:0-10231 GCA_036264355.1 Thermoanaerobaculia bacterium | reverse complement strand
GTGGACGAGGCGGGGGTGCTGGGCCGGCTGCGCGAGCGGCTGCCGAGCTATCTGGTGCCGAGCGCGCTGGTGGTGCTCGAGGCGCTGCCGCGGACGCCGAACGGCAAGCTGGATCGGCGGGCGCTGCCAGCGCCGCGCCGGACGCGGGGCGAGCACCGCGCGCCGCGGACGCCTGAGGAGGAGATCGTGTGCGGGCTGTTCGGGGAGGTGCTGGGGGTGACGGGGGTGGGACTCGACGACGAGTTTTTCGCGCTGGGGGGCCACTCGCTGCTGGCGACGCGGCTGGTCAGCCAGGTGCGGGCGGTGCTGGGGGTGGAGCTGGCGCTGCGCACGCTGTTCGAGCACCCGACGCCGGGGAAGCTGGCCGTGCAGCTGCGGCGGCCTGGGCAGGGACGGCCTTGGCTGGTGCGCGGGGCGCGACCGGCGCGGCTGCCGCTGTCGTATGCGCAGCAGCGGCTGTGGTTTCTCGACCAGCTCGGGGGGAGCAGCACGGAGTACAACATCCCCAACGCGCTGCGACTGCGCGGTCGGCTGGATCGCGGGGTGTTGCGGCGGGCGATCGGGCGGATCGTGGAGCGGCACGAGAGCCTGCGCACGCACTTCGCGGAGGCGGAGGGCGAGGCGGTGCAGGTGATCGCGGCGTCGGTGACGATCGACGTGGTGGAGCAGGATCTGCGAGGGCTCGACGCGGCGGCGCAGCAGGCAGCGCTGGAGGGGGCGCTGCGGCGGGAATGGCAGGAGGGGTTCGATCTGCTGCGCGGGCCGGTGTTGCGAGTGAGGCTGCTGCAGCTGGCGGAGGACGAGCACGTGCTGGTGCGGACGGTGCATCACATCGTGTCGGACGGGTGGTCGCAGGGGGTGTTCAGCCGGGAGCTGTGCGCGCTGTACGAGGCGTACCTGGGGGGAGGGGAGGATCCGCTGCCGGCGCTGGCGGTGCAGTACGCGGACTTCGCGCTGTGGCAGCGGGGCTGGCTGGAGGGCGAGGTGCTGGCGGCGGGGCTGCGCTACTGGACGGCGCAGCTGGCGGACATCCCCGAGCGGCTCGAGCTGCCGACGGATCGGCCGCGCGGCGCGGCCCAGACGTTCGCTGCCGAGCGCCACGTGGTGGTGCTGCCGGCCGAGCTCGTCACCGGGCTCGCAGCGGTGACGCGCACCGGTCAGGCGACCTTGTACATGACCCTGCTCGCCGGGTTCGCGGCGCTGCTCGAGCGCTACACCGGCCAGGCCGACCTCGTCGTCGGCTCGCCGATCGCCAACCGGCAGCGCAGCGAGGTCGAGCCGCTCGTCGGCTTCTTCGTCAACACCATGGTGCTGCGCGGCGACCTGAGCGGCGATCCCTCGGCGGTGCAGCTCCTGGCGCGGGTCCGCCAGGATGCGCTCGGCGCCTACGCGCACCAGGACCTCCCCTTCGAGAGGCTGGTCGAGGAGCTGCGGCCGCAGCGCGACACCGGGCGCACGCCGTTGTTTCAGGTCATCTTCACGTTCCAGAGCTCGCCGCAAGGGCCGCTCGACCTGATGCCCGGCCTCCGCCTGATGCTGCGCGAGGTCGATCAGCAGGTCTCTCTGTTCGATCTCACCTGGAACCTGAGTGAGTTCGAGAGCGGCCTCGACGGAACCCTGGAGTACAGCACCGACGTCTTCGCGTCGGCGACCGCCGAGCGCATGGCGAGACACTTCCACAACCTGCTGCGCGGCATGGCCAGCCAATCGCCGGCCGAGCCGCTGTCGCGGCTGCCCCTCCTCGATTCCGCGGAGCGCGCGGAGCTGCTCGCCGAGCACGCGGCGACCGCCGAGCTTCCGTGGCAGGGATCGGTGGTCGAGCAGCTCGCGCGCTGGGTGGAGCTGACCCCGGCCGCGGTGGCGCTCGCCTGCCAAGGGCAGGACCTGACCTACGCCGAGCTTGCCCACCGGGCCGCGCGGCTGGCTCACCGCCTGCGCCATCTGGGAGTGGGACCGGAAACGCCGGTCGCGCTGTGCTGCGAGCGCGGCGCCGCGATGGTCGACGCGGTCGCCGCGATGATCGCGGTGCTCGCGGCGGGCGGTCTCTATGTACCGCTCGATCCGGCGCTGCCCGGCGAGCGCCTGGCCTTCTTCCTCGCCGACAGCGGCGCCCGCTGCCTGCTCACCGCGCTCCCCGGCGAGCCGCCGGCCGGAGTGCCCGCGCTGCTCGCCGAAGCCGAGGCCTGCGGCGTTGCGACGCTCGATCTGACGGCTGACGACGAGGATCTGTCGCCAATCGGACCGAGCGGTCCGCTCGGTCGGGTCAGTCCGATCTCTCCGAACGCCGGCGCCTATGTGATCTACACCTCGGGCTCGACCGGACGGCCCAAGGGCGTCGCCGTCACCCACGACAACCTGCAGCGACTGCTGGCCGCCGCGCGGCGCTGCTTCGATTTCGGCCCGCGCGACGTGTGGACGCTCTTCCACTCCTACGCCTTCGACTTCTCGGTGTGGGAGATCTGGGGAGCGCTCTGCCACGGCGGGCGGCTGGTGATCGTGCCGCATCTGTTGAGCCGCTCGCCGGAAGCGTTCGCCGAGCTGCTCGCCGCCGAACGGGTGACGGTGCTCAACCAGACTCCCGCGGCCTTCTATCAGCTCCTCGCCGTCGAGACCACGAGACCGATCGGACCGGCTCTGCGCTGGGTGATCTTCGGCGGCGAAGCGCTGGAAATCCGGCGGCTGGCGCCCTGGGTGCGGCGCCACGGCGTCGAACGGCCGCGCCTGGTCAACATGTATGGGATCACCGAGACGACGGTGCACGTGACCTTTCGCGCGCTCACCGCGGCGGACGCGGCGGACATCGCGGAGGCGGCTCCCGCGATGGGAAGCCCCATCGGCCGCCCGCTGGCGGATCTGGCGGCTTATGTTCTGGACACCACCCTGGAGCCGGTGCCGCGGGGTGTGCACGGCGAGCTCTACGTCGGCGGAGCGGGTCTCGCGCGCGGCTATCCGGGGCGCCCGGAGCTGACCGCCGAGCGTTTTGTGCCAGATCCTTGGAACGGTGTGCCGGGCGCCCGGCTCTACCGCACCGGCGACCGGGTGCGCCTGCGGCCGGATGGCGAGTTGGAATATCTTGGCCGGACCGATCGCCAGGTGAAGCTGCGCGGTTTCCGCATCGAGCTGGCGGAGATCGAGGCGGTGATCGCCGAGCATCCGGCGGTCCGCGAGGCGGCGGTCGCGCTGGTGCGGCGAGGAGGCGAGGCCGAGGAGCAGCTCGCAGCCTATGTCGTGGCGGCCTCCGCAGAGCACGGTCTCGACGCCGCCGCGCTGCGCCGGCATCTCTCCCACAAGCTCCCGGCCTACATGGTGCCCGCCGTCTTCCTGGAGCTGCCGGCCCTGCCGCTGTCGCCCAACGGCAAGCTCGACCGGCGGGCGCTCACCGCTCTCGCCGCTCTCCCGGCGGCCACTCCGCTCGCCACCGGCACCGAGTATGTGGCGCCGGCGACCGCCACCGAACGGCAGGTGGCGACGGTGTGGAGCGAGGTGCTGGGCATCGAGAACGGAAGGATCGGCGCGCGCGACGACTTCTTCGCCCTCGGCGGCCACTCGCTGTTGGTGACCCGCGCCATCGCGCGGCTGCGCGAGGCCTTCCACTGCGATCTCGCCGTCCGCCTGTTCTTCGACCGGCCGGTCCTCGCCGAGCAGGCCGAGTGGATCGACCACCTGCGGCATGACGGCACGACGGAGGCGCCCCTGTCTCCCCTGTCGCAGATATCGCGCGACGGCCGCGAGCTGCCGCTCTCCTTCGGCCAGCAACAGCTCTGGCTGATCGATCAGATCGCCCCCGGCGGCAACCTCTACAACATCCCGGCGGTGATCGCGCTCGACGGCGACCTGGACGCGGGGGCCCTCGCCGCCGCTCTCACCGGCGTGGTCGAACGCCACGAAGCGCTGCGCACCCGCTTCGAGCCGGCGGCGGGCAGCGCCCGGCAGGTGATCGAGCCGGCGCCGCCTGCCACGAAGATCCTGCCCAGGGTCGATCTCACCGCCCTCCCCTCCGCGGCCACGGAGGCCGAGGCGGAGCGGCTCATTACCGTCGAGGCCGCGCGGCCGTTCGACCTCGAGCACGGGCCGGTGCTGCGTGCCGTCCTGCTGCGCCTCGCGCCGGCGCAGCATCTCCTGCTCCTCACCGTGCACCACATCGTGGCCGATGGCTGGTCGATGGAGATCCTGACCCGCGATCTCATTGCCTTCTACACCGCGTATGCCCCGCATGCAGCAGACGCCGGCGGCCGGCCCGCTCTGCCCGCGCTACCGATCCAGTTCGCCGACTTCGCGTTCCACCAGCGCCGGCGCCTGCACGGCGATCGTCTGGGCGCGCTCCTCGCCTTCTGGCGCGACCGCCTCGCGGACCCGCCGCCGCCGCTCCCCCTCCCCCTGGACCGGCCGCGCGCCGCCGTGCGCAGCGAGCTCGCGGAGGAGCGCTCCCGCGCCATCCCCGCTCCCGCGCTGAGCGCCGTGCTGCGGTTGGGCGAGGAGGCGCGGGCCACTCCGTTCATCGCCCTGCTCGCCGCCTTCCAGGCCCTCCTGGCGCGCTATTCCGGAGAGTCGGACCTGGTGCTCGGCAGCCCCATCGCGAACCGCCACCAGCGCGAGGTCGAAGATCTCATCGGCTACTTCGTCAACACCGTGGTGCTGCGCACCGAGGTCACGCCCTCTCTGCCGTTCCGGGCTCTCCTGACGCGCGCTCGCGACACCGCCGTCGACGCCTTCGCGCACCAGGAGATGCCGTTCGAAAAGCTGGTCGAGGAGCTGCGGCCGCCGCGCGATCCGTCGCTGACCCCTTTCTTCCAGGTCCTCTTCGAGCTGCAGAATGAGCCGCGGAGCCCGCAGGAAGGCATCACGCTGCCCGGTCTCGCAATGCGCCCGGTGAGCGCCGGCACGCCGCCCGCGAAATTCGATCTCAGCGTCGTCGTTATCCTGGGAGCGGAGGGCGAGCTGACGGCCGGCGTCTCCTTCGTCAAGGAGCTGTTCGACGCTACGACGGTCGATCGTCTGCTCGCTCACTACGCCGCTCTGCTAGAGCAGGTGGGCGCGAGCCCGGACCGGCCGATCGGCGAGCTGGCTCTGCTCGGGGCGTCCGAGCGGCAGCAGATCGTCCTGGAGTGGAACGACACTCAAACCGATCTCAGCGGGCTCAGCGAGCCTGAGATCATCACCGTCTGGATCGAGGCACAGGCCGCGGCGACGCCCGACGCCATCGCGGTCTGCCAGGGTGAGGAGGAGTGGAGCTATGCGCGGCTCGACGCCACCGCCAGCCACCTGGCGCGCCGCCTGCGCTCCCTGGGCGTGGGTGCGGAGTCGCGGGTGGGCATCGCTCTCGAACGCTCGCCGGAGCTGGTGGCCGCTCTCCTCGCGGTGCTCAAGGCGGGAGGCGCCTATGTGCCGCTCGATCCGAGTCACCCGGCGGAGCGGCTGGCGTGGGTGATCGCGGATGCGGGCGTTTCGGTGGTGCTGGAGGGAAAGGACTTCAAGGACATAAAGGATCCAAAAGACATAAAGGACGATAAAAACAGATCGACGGCTTTGGCGGACAATCTGGCTTATGTGATGTATACGTCGGGCTCGACGGGGCGGCCGAAGGGGGTGGGAGTCAGCCAGCGGAATTTGTGTTTTTCCGTGGCGGCGCGGCAGCGGGTGTTTCCGGAGCCGGTGCGGGTGTTTCAGCCGACGGCTTTGTTCACTGTGGACAGCAGCGTGCCGGGCGTCTTCTGGACGCTCTGCCAGGGAGGCACGATCGCGCTGCCGGCGGAGCGCTTCCATCTCGATCTGCCACATTTCCTGGGGGAGCTGGCGCGCCGCCGGGTGTCACATCTCGATCTCCTCCCTTCGCTGTACAGCCTGGTGCTGGAGCAGGCGGCTCCGGGGCAGTTGGAGAGCTTGCGGGTGGTGATTGTCTCCGGCGAAGCGTGCCCGCCGGCTCTGGTTGCCCGGCACCGCGTGAAGCTGCCGGGGGTTCGTCTGATCAATGAATACGGTCCGACGGAGGGGACGGTCTGGTGCAGCGCCTACGACTGCGCCGCTCTCGATCCAGCTGCGGCGCGGGTGCCGGTCGGCCGGCCGATCGACAACGCACGGCTCCTGGTGCTCTCTGCCGAGGAGCTGCGCGAGCTGCCGATCGGCGCCGCGGGGGAGATCGCTCTCGCCGGCGCCGGCGTCGCCCGCGGCTATCTCGGCCGCCCCGATCTCACCGCCGCGAGCTTCGTGCCTGATCCGTGGAGCGATCGGCCCGGCGGCCGGCTCTACAAGACCGGCGATCGGGGCCGGCTGCTCGCGAACGGTGAGATCGAGGCCCTCGGCCGCGTCGATCACCAGGTCAAGGTGCGCGGTTTCCGTGTCGAGCTGGGCGAGATCGAGAGCGCCCTGGCGAGCCTGCCGAAGGTGCGCGAGGCGGCGGTGATCCTGCAGTCGGGAGCCTTGGTTGCCTACGTAGCCAGTAGTGCACACCTGGCCGTCAACGATCTCAGGAAAGCCCTGCGCCAGAGCCTGCCCGAGCCCATGGTGCCGTCCTCCTTCGTGCTCGTGGCCGGGCTGCCGCGTACCCCGGCCGGCAAGCTGGACCGCCGGGCTCTGCCTGCCCTCGCCGCGCCGGCTCCAGCGAAGCCGGCGGCGATTCGCACGGTTGATCTCTCCACTCGTGATGTGGCAGGCGCCATCGCCGCCGTGTGGCGCGAGGTGCTGGGGGTGCCGAGTCTCGGGATGGACGACAACTTCTTCGATCTCGGCGGCCACTCGCTCCTCCTCGTGCAGGCGCACGGCCGGCTACGCGAGCGCTTCCCGCAGCTCACGGCGCTCGACCTGTTCCGCTATCCGACCGTCGCGACGCTCGCCGCCTATCTGACCGCGGGAACCGCGGCCGCCGAGGAAAAAGCACCCCGTCCCGAAACCGGCGGCAGCCATAGCGCCGTCGCCGTCGCAGACGTTGCGATCATCGGCATGGCCTGCCGCTTCCCCGGCGCGCCGAACATCGAGGCGTTCTGGCGCAATCTGACCGCCGGAGTCGAATCGATCACCCCGATCCCGAATGAGAAACCGGCCCTGCGCGGCTATGTGCCCGCCGCGGCGCTGATCGACGACCCGGACCAGTTCGACGCCGGCTTCTTCGGCTTCACGCCGCGCGAGGCCGCGGTCACTGATCCGCAGCACCGCGTCTTCCTGGAGTGCGCCTGGGAGGCGCTGGAGCGCGCGGGCTACGATCCCCGCTCCGCCGGCCGCGTCGGGGTCTATGCCGGCGCCGGTCAGAATTCCTACATCTGGAACCTGCTGTCGAACCCCGGCACGATGCAGGTGATCGACACCTTCCAGGCGACGGTATCGACCGACAAGGACTTCCTCACCACCCGCACCTCCTACAAGTTGGGTCTCGAAGGGCCGAGCGTCGCCGTGCAGACCGCCTGCTCGACCTCGCTCGTCGCGGTCCATCTTGCCTGCCGCGCGCTGGCCGACGGCGAGTGCGACATGGCGCTGGCCGGCGGCGTTTCGATCCGCAACCTGCGCCGCGAGGGGTATGTGTTCGAAGAGGGAGGAATTCTCTCGCCGGACGGCCACTGCCGCGCTTTCGATGCGCAGGCGCACGGTACGGTCGGCGGCGACGGCGCCGGCATCGTGGTGCTCAAGCGGCTGGCCGACGCCCTCGCCGATGGCGACACGATCGACGCGGTGATCAAGGGCACCGCGATCAACAACGACGGCGCGCTCAAAGTGGGCTTCACCGCGCCGGGGATCGAAGGCCAGGCGAAGGTGGTGAGCGCCGCGCTCCGCAAGGCCGGCGTGGACCCGGCGACCATCAGCTATGTCGAGGCCCACGGCACCGCCACGCCGCTCGGCGATCCGATCGAAGTGGCGGCCCTCATCCAGGCGTTCGGCGATGCAGGTTCCTCGTGCGCCCTCGGCTCAGTGAAGACCAACATCGGCCATGTCGATACCGCGGCCGGAGTCGCCGGGCTGATCAAAACGACTCTCGCCCTGAAGCACCGGCTGATCCCGCCCAGCTTGCACTTCACCGCTCCCAACCCGGCGATCGATTTCGCCGGCTCGCGGTTCCACGTCAATGCCGCGCTCACCCCCTGGACGTCCGAGCAGGGACCGCGGCGCGCCGGAGTCAGCTCGTTCGGCATCGGCGGCACCAACGCCCACGCGGTGCTCGAAGAGGCGATCCAAGAATCTACCGCGACGTCCCCGCAGGGCTGGCAGCTCCTGTCGCTTTCCGCGCGCAGCAGTCCGGCGCTGGAGCAGATGACGGCCAACCTCACCGCGCACCTCGAAAAGCATCCGGATCTCGATCTCGCCGACATCGCGCACACACTGCGGGTGGGCCGGCGCGCTTTCGATCACCGACGGATCGTGCTCTGCCGCGATCCCGCCGAGGCGCAAACGGCGCTCGCGACCGGCGATCCGCAATGCGTGTGGAGCGCGGTGCGCCCAGCCGGCGACGCGCCGTCGGTCGCCTTCCTTCTGCCGGGGCAGGGAGCGCAGGAGATCGACATGGGGCGCGATCTCTATTTCGGGGCTGGGGACCAGCCAGTCTTCCGCGCCGAGATTGACCGCGCCGCCGAAGCGCTGGAGCCGGAGCTGGGCCTGGATCTGCGCCGGCTGCTCTATCCGCCGCCGGAAGAACGGCGGGAGGCCACGGCGCTGCTCGGTCGCACCCGCTTCACCCAGCCGGCGCTGTTCGCGGTCGAATATGCGATCGCCCAGCTCTGGCGCAGCCTGGGAATCGAGCCCGTGGCGCTCCTCGGCCACAGCGTCGGCGAATTCGTGGCGGCCTGTCTAGCCGGCGTGATGACCTGGGAGGACGCCTTGGCGCTCGTCGCCCTGCGCGGCCGGCTGGTCGATGCGCTTCCGCCGGGAGCCATGCTGAGCATCCCGCTACCCGCCGAGGAGGTGGAGCCGCTACTCCTCGGCGGCGAGATCTCGATCGCCGCGATCAATGCGGCCGACCGCACCGTCATCTCCGGCCCCGTGTCCACCATCGCGGAGATGGAGCGGACGATGGCGCTACGCCTCGCGGACCGCGGCCTCCAGGTGCGGCGCCTCGCGACCTCGCACGCCTTCCACTCGGCGATGATGGAGCCAGCGGTGGCGGCCCTGACGCAAGCCGCCGCGCGGATCGATCTCCGGCCGCCGCAGATCCCCTATCTCTCGAACGTCACCGGCACCTGGATCCGTCCGGACGAAGCGGTCGATCCCGCCTACTGGGGCCGCCACCTGCGCCAGCCGGTGCGCTTCGCCGGCGGCCTGCGCACCCTGCTCGCCACCGGCTCCGGCGTCCTCCTCGAAGCCGGCCCCGGCGAAACGCTCGGCCGGCTCGCGCGGCGCGAGTCGCGGCGGGCAGGCACGGTTTCGCCGCTCGTCCTCTCGTCGCTGCCCACGGAATCCCCTACCGCAGACACTGCGGACACTGAGCCGCCGCCCCTGCTGTGCACGCTCGGACGGCTCTGGCTGGCTGGCGTCCCGGTCGACTGGCCGCGGATCTTTCCCACCGCCGGCCGGCGCCGGGTTCCGCTGCCGACCTATCCTTTCGAGCGCCGCCGCTACTGGACCGAGCCCGGCAGCCGGCTCGCCCTGGCGGACAAGGAAGGAGCAGGCGTCGCCAAGGATCTCGCAGATTTCTTCTATCTCCCGTCCTGGGCTAGGTCGCTGCCGCCGCCGCTGCACGATCTGCACGAGGGCGCCACGATGCCGGGCGCTTTCCTCCTCTTCGTTGATGGCGATCTCGGAGCTGCGCTGGCGGCACGGCTGCATCAGGCCGGATGCGCTCTGGCGACGGTGGTGGCCGGCGACGCGTTCGCCCGCTTCGGCCCGGGCTCCTACACGGTGCGCCCCGGGGTTGCGGCGGATTACGAAACCCTGCTGGAGAGCCTGGCCGCGGACGGACTGCAGCCCGCGCAGATCGTGCATCTCTGGAACACCGGCCCGATCCTGGGAGAAGATCTCGCAGCGGCTCTCGATCGCAGCTTCTACGGACCGCTCTTCCTGCTCCGCGCGCTGGCCCGCCACGGCGCTGAAACGCCCGTCCAGCTCTGGGCGGTGACCACCCATCTCCACGACGTCGCCGGCGGTGAGACGGTCGCACCGGAGCGGGCTACCCTGCTCGGCCTCTTCAGGACCGCCGCCATCGAGCTGCCGCCGGTGACCTGCCGTACGCTCGACCTGGCTCCACCCGGTCCGGCCGGTTGGAGCGGTGCCGCGGTGGAGAACATTCTTGCCGAGATCGCGGCTTGCCCTGGCG
>DATARD010000305.1:0-19439 GCA_036264355.1 Thermoanaerobaculia bacterium | reverse complement strand
CCGGCGACGGTGGGCTCCTCGAAGACGGCCTTCACCGGCAGCTCGACGCCGAGGTGGCGCCGCAGGCGGGAGACGAGCTGGGTGGCGAGCAGCGAATGACCGCCGAGGGCGAAGAAGTTGTCGCGCATCCCGGCCCGCTCGATGCCAAGCACCTCGGCGCAGACGTCCGCCAGCAGCGCTTCGAGCGGCGTCGCCGGCGGTACGAAGGAGGGCTCGGCACCGGCCGGCCGTTCGGGAGCGGGGAGCGCCGCCCGGTCGATCTTGCCGGTGGCGGTGAGCGGCAGGGCGTCGAGCAGCACGATCGCGGAGGGGACCATGAAGTCCGGCAGCTCCGCGGCGAGGAAGCGGCGCAGTTGGGGCACCAGCCGCCGCGCCAGGTTGCCGGCGAGCGGCGCGTTGGCATACTCGCTCCAGGGACGGCCGGGCTCCGGAGACGGAACGAGGGCGCCTCCGGCCCCTTTGGCATCGCCATGCCGCAGCACGGCATCGAAGCCGCCGCCGGCCCCACCGTCGACCGGCCAGCCGAGCGCGGCGCTGTAGCCGCACCGCTCCGCGAGCTGCCAGATGTCCTCCGGCTCGACCGCGCCGGCGGTCAGGGCGAGGGCGGCGGCTTCCCGGCGCAGCTCTCCGGCCGTACGCTCCGCGGTCTCGGCGAGGAGGACGGCCGCCGCGGTCTCGACCGTCAGGCGGGCGTTGGGGATGCCGGAGACGGCGAGCGCGGCCGGCGCCGCGGCGGCGAGGCGGCGCTCCAGGGCGGCGAGCGACAGGCCGGCGGCGCGCCAGTCGAGCGGCGGCGGAATGTCCGCCGCCGGGTCCGCCGCCGCGCCGTCGAGCCGCAGCACGGCGTCGTAGCGGAAGCGGGTCAGCTCGTTGGCGGCACGGCCGCGCTTGAGCTGGATCCGGGCACGGACCCCGGGAAGCCGGCGCGCCAGGGCCGCGAAGAACGCGGGATCGACCACCAGCTCCTCTTCGTCCTCGAAACGCCGGCGCACGCGGGAGCGCAGCTCGGCGGCGCCGCGCTCCGCGGGCGCCTGGGCGAGCTCGACCGCGGCATGAAAGGCAGTGAGGAGAGGCAGGCTGCGGACGTCACCGACGAACACCGCGCCGCCGGGGGCGGCCGCCGCGACCGCTCCCTCGAGCACCCGCACCAGGTAGTCGACGCTCGGGAAGTACTGCACCACCGAGTTGAGGACGACGAGGTCGAAGCTGCCGGGCTCGATCCCGCTCCAGTCGTCGGCCAGCCGGCGGTCGAGCTCGACATGATCGAAACGGCTCCCGGCCTGTTCGATCTGCCGTCTCACCGCGCCGAGCGCCACCGCCGAGAAGTCGGTGCCGCGATAGCGCTCGGCGTGCGGCGCGACGCGGAACAGCAGGAGGCCGGTGCCGCAGCCGATCTCGAGCACGCGCCGGTGCGGCAGCGCGAGCAGGCGCTCGACGGTCCCCTCCACCCACTCGCGCATCTCGGCGGCGGGGATCGGCTCGCCGGTATAGCTGCTGTTCCAGCCCTGGATGTCGAAGGTCGGATCCGCGCTCTCGCCGCCGGCCGGCCCCTTGGCGTAGGTCTCGTCGTAGAGCCCCTGCCACTGCGCGATGTGCTGCTCGACCCGCGCCGGCTCGGCGGCGGGGCGCTGGACCACGTAGGCGGCAAGCTGTGCGCCCTCCGCATCAGGGCGGAGGACCGCCACCGCCTCGGCCACCCGGGGATGGCGGGCCAGCACGCTCTCGATCTCCCCGAGCTCGATACGGACACCGCGCAGCTTGACCTGCGTATCCACCCGGCCGAGGAAGTCGAGGCCGCCATCCGCCAGCCGCCGCACGAGGTCGCCGCTGCGGTACATCCGCTCGCCCGGCCGTCCGGCGAACGGATCGGGGAGGAAGCGCTCGGCGGTCAGGTCCGGGCGCCCCAGATAGCCGCGCGCCAGGCCCGCGCCGGCGATCCACAGCTCTCCGGGCACACCGAGGGGGACCGGATCGAGACCTGGATCGAGGACGTGGACGCGGGTGCCGTCGACCGGGCGGCCGATCGAGGGCGGGCGCGCCGCGACGCCGTCCGGCGAAACGGTCGTCCAGGTGGCCACCACGCTGCTCTCGGTCGGGCCGTAGTGGTTGCCGAGCGCGAAGGGCAGCGGCCGGCCCGGAGCCCGCCGCAGGCGGTCGCCGCCGGTCAGCAGGGCGCGCAGCGCGAGGTGCGGAAGCTCCCCGCGAGCAGCTCTCCCTTCCGCCGCCACGACGAGCGGCTCGGCGAGCGGAGTGGGCAGGAAGGAGACGGTGATCCGCTCCGCGGCGAGCCAGGAGAGGAGTCGTTCCGGCGAGAGGCGCGCCTCCTCGTCCGGTAGGTGCAGGCTGGCGCCCGCGGCGAGATAGGGCCAGCTCTCCCAGACCGCCGCGTCGAAGCCCGGCGAGGCGACGAGCGTCGCCCGGTCCTCCGCCGTGACCCGCCAGGCGCGGAGGTGCCAGCGCACCAGGGCGTCCAGGCCGCTGCGCGGCACCTGCACGCCTTTCGGCTGGCCGGTCGAGCCGGAGGTGTAGAGGACGTAGGCCAGGGCCTCGGGCGGCACGGCGGCAGGGGCCGGCAACGGCTCCGGCGTCTCCATCGTGGGCGCGGGCTCACCGGCGTCGAGGCGAAGGACTCGCACGCCCGCCGCCCAAGCCGGCGATTCCCCGGCCTGGAGGGAAGCGCTGAGCAGCACCGGCATGCCGCTCGCACGCACCATGTGGGCCAGGCGTTCCTCGGGATACGAAGGGTCGAGCGGCAGATAGGCGCCGCCGGCCCACAGCGCGGCCAGGGCGCCGGTCACCAGCTCCGGAGAGCGGCCGGCATGGACGCCCACCGGCACGTCCGGTCCGGCGCCGAGCGCGATGAGCCGGCGGGCGAGAGCCGCGGCACGCGCCGCGAGGCCGCCGTAGGTGAGCTGCCCTCCGGCTGCAGCGACGGCAAGCGTCCGCGGATGAGAGCGCGCCCGCACCGCGATGAGCGCCACCACGTCCGGCCCGCCCTCATCCGCCAGACCCGCCGGAGCACCGGTGTCGTTCCACTCCCACAGGAGCTGGTGGCGCTCCGCCGCGGCGAGGAGCGGCAGCGCGGAGACCGCCTGACCGGGGTCGTCGAGGGCGGCTCCGAGGAGAGCTGCGAAGTGCCCTGTCAGGCGGCGCATGGTGGCGGCGTCGAAGAGGTCCGTGCTGTAGGTGAGCTGGCCGGTGAGCCCCTCCTCCCGTTCCCAGAACATCAGCTCGAGGTCGAAACGCGCGGCCGGAAAGTCGAACGCCATGAGCACGAACGCCAAGCCGGGGACCTCGGCCTCACGCAGCGGAGCGTTCTGCACCGCGCACATCACCTGGATGAGCGGGTTCTGCGCCAGGCGCCGCTCGGGGCGCAGCTCCTCGACCAGCCGTTCGAACGGCAGGTCCTGGTGGGAGTAGCCGTCGAGCGCGGTGCGGCGCGCCTGCGCCACCAGCTCGCGGAACGCGGGATCGGCGGCGAGGTCGGCGCGCAGCACGAGAGTGTTGACGAAGAAGCCGATCAGCGGCTCGACCTCGACGCGGTTGCGGTTGGCGATCGGCGAGCCGACGAGGAGGTCGTCCTGCCGGGTGGTGCGGCCGAGCAGGGCCTGGAAGGCCGCGAGGAGGACCATGAACAACGTTGCGTCGCAGCCGCGGGCGAAGCCGGCGAGGCCGGAGGTCATCGTGGCGCCGAGCGGAAAGGCGAACGTGGCACCGCGCGAGCTCGCCGCCGCAGGACGTGGGCGGTCGAGCGGAAGGTCCAGAGCCGGCGCTCCCGCCAGGCGCTGCCGCCAATAGGAGAGCTGGCGCTCCAGCGCCTCCCCCTGGAGCCAGGCGCGCTGCCAGACGGCGAAATCGGCGTACTGCACGGAGAACGGCGGAAGGGACGATGGCTGTGGCGACGATCCCGCCGCCGCGGCGCGGTAGAGCGCGGCGATCTCGGCGGTCATCACGCCGAGCGACCAGCCGTCGGCGGCGATGTGGTGGACGTTGAGGAGCAGGGCGTGCTCGGAGGGCGCCAGCCGGAGGAGGGTCGTCCGCAGCACCGGCCCCCGTTCGAGGTCGAACGGCCGGCCGGCCTCCTGGGTGGCCAGCCGGCTCGCCTCGGCGGCGCGGTCACGGGCCGGGAGCGCCGCGAGATCGACGAGAGGCAGCATCCAGGGAGAAGGCGGAGTGATCACCTGGACCGCCCGGCCGCCGCGCAGGCCGAAGGTGGTGCGCAGGACCTCGTGGCGGCGGACCATCCCGCCGAGCGCCGCGGCGAGAGCCGCCGGCCGCGCATCGCCCCGGGCGGCGAGCGCGAGGGGGATGTTGTACGCCGTGTTCCCGGGCTGCAGACGATCGAGGAACCAGAGCCGCTCCTGCGCGAAGGACAGCGGCATGCCCTCCGCCACGCGCCGCACCGGCAGGAGGGGCGGGGCCGCCGCGAGTGACGATCCGGCCGAGAGCGCCGCCTCCACGGCGGCCGCCAGGGCTGCCACGGTCGGCGCCGCGAACAGGTCGCGGACCGCCAGCTCGGCACCGGTGGCGGCGCGCAGGCGGCTGACGACCTGGGTGGCGAGCAGCGAATGCCCTCCCAGGGTGAAGAAGTCAGCGGATCGGGAGACCCGCGGCAGCCCGAGGAGGGAGCACCAGACCGCGGCCACCACCTCTTCGGCCGGCGTGCGCGGCGCGGCGTCCGCCGGGAGAGCGGGTCCGCGGTCCGCAGTCGGCAGGCGGGCGCGATCGACTTTGCCGTGAGCGGTCCGCGGTAGCTCCGGGAGGGCCACGAACGCCGCGGGCACCATGTAGGACGGCAGTCGCGCCTCCAGGTGCGCGCGCAGCGCTTCGGACGGGCAGGCCGCCACCCCGGCGGCCGGCGCCCAATTCGCGACGAGGCACTTCTCGCCGCCGAGAACCGAGGCGGTGACCACCGCCTGGCCGACCGCGGGATGGGCGAGGAGGGCGGCCTCGACTTCCCCCGGCTCGACACGGAAGCCGCGGATCTTGACCTGGAAGTCGGTCCGGCCGAGGAACTCCAGAGCGCCGCCCTCGGCCGGCACCTGCCGCACCAGATCGCCGGTACGGTAGAAGCGGCGGCCGTCGACGCTCACGAAGCGCTCGGCCGTCAGCTCGGCGCGGTGGTGGTAGCCGCGGGCGACTCCCGGACCGCCGACCCACAGCTCGCCAGGCACGCCCAGCGGGACGGGTGCACCGTTCGGACAGACGACCCGCAGCTCGACATTGTCGAGAGGCCGGCCGATGAGCTGGCGCTCGGGCCGCCGCCGCGCGACCGGGTGCGCCGTGCAGACGATCGCCGCCTCGGTGGGCCCGTAGAGGACGGCGAGCCCGGCGGCCGGAAATGCCGCCAGAAGCTCCGCCTGCAAGTCCGCGGGAACGGCATCGCCGCCCACCAAAACGGTGCGCAGGCCGGCGAATCGATCGGCATCGTTCTCGTCGGCGCTGTTCTCGTCGGCGCTTTTCTCGCCGGCACGGGGCTCGCGGACCCCGGCCGCGATGCGGCGCAGGAGGCTGGGGACGGCATGCAGGCGGGTCGCCCTCTCCACCGCGGCGAGGAGGACGGCGGGCTCCAGGATCTCCTCCCGGGAGAGGATCTCGCAGACACCGCCGGCGAGGAGGGGCAGAAACAGCTCGGCCAGGGAGATGTCGAAAGAGAACTGCGCCAGGTGCGGCATGCGGTCGTCCGGACCGAACGCGAAGCGGCCGAGGAGCGCCGCGAGCGTGGCGGCGAGACTGCCGTGCTCGACCTCGACGGCCTTGGGACGGCCGGTGGTGCCGGAAGTGTAGATGAGATAGGCGAGATCGGCCGGGTGGACGGGATCAGCCGGATCGGTCCGATCAGTCCGATCGGTCCGATCGATCCCCCCCGGACCGATCACCGCGGCGGGCGCGGCGTCGGCGAGCAGATCGGCGGTCCGCGCCGCGGGTGCCGCCGGATCGAGCAGAACGGCCGCGCCGCCGGCCTTCCAGACGCCGAGGAGGGCGGCGACCAGCTCCGAAGAGCGCTCCAGGAGGAGCGCCACGCGCTTCCCGGGGCCGGCACCCGTCGCGCGCAGTCCTCTCGCGAAGGTGGCCGCGCGGCGGTCGAGCTCGCCATAGGAGAGCGTAGCGCCGCGAAATACCAAGGCGGTGGCGTCCGGCGTGCGGGCGGCCTGGGCGGCGAAGCGCACCGGCACCGTCCAGCCGGGGAGCGGCCGGGCGGTGTCGTTCCACTCGACCAGCGTCTGGTGGCGCGCCGCCGGGCTGAGCGCCGGCAGCGCGGAGAGGCGCAGGCCGGGGTCGGCCACCGCAGCGCCGATCTGGAGAAGAAAAAGCTCGGCAAAGCGACCGGCGGTCGTGGCGTCGAAAAGGTCGGCGTCGAATTCGAGCGGTCCCCGGAGCCCGCCGGAATCGCCGGAATCGCCGGGATGATTGAAGAGAGTGAGCATCAGGTCATAGCGGGCGTTCCCGTCGTAGGCGTCCACCGCTTCGAAGGAGACGCCGGACAGGGACGCCGCGCTCTCCTCACCGCCGTCGAGAACCTGCACCAGGCTCTGGATCAGCGGCTGGCGGCTGGTGTCGCGCTCCGGCTGCACCGCGCTCACCAGTTGGCCGAAAGGGAGGGGGTGGGCGAAGGCGCCGAGGGACGCCAGGCGCGCCCGCGCCAGCAGCTCGCTGAACGCCGGATCGCCGCCGAGGTCGATGGGGAACGGCACCTGGGTGAGGAAACAGCCCAGCACGTTCTCGAGCTCGGGCCGGTTGCGGTTGGCGTGGTTGGCGCCGACGATCAGGCGCTCCTGGCGGCAGAGGCCGGCGAGGAGCGCGGCCAGGGCCGCGAGGACGACCATGAACAGGGTCGCCCCCTCGCGGTGGGCGAGCGCGCGCAGACTTGCCGCGAGCTCATGGGAGGCGCGCACGGTCACGCGGCCGCCGCGCAGGCGGGCGACGCGCGGGCGCGGCCGGTCGGTCGGCAGGTCCAGGGCCTGCGGGAAGCCCTCCAGCCGCTCGCGCCACCAGGTGGCCAGGCCGTCCAGGACCTCTCCCTGAAGCCACGCGCGCTGCCAGAGGGCGAAGTCGGCGTAGTGGACCGGCGGCGCCGGCAGTGTCTGCGGCATAGACCGCCGGCCGGCGGCGATCTCCGTGCAGAGCACCGCCAGCTCGCTCCAGACGATCTGGAACGAGATCCAGTCGGTGACCAGGTGGTGGACGGTGAGCAGGCAGATGTGGTCCTCGCGGTCCAGGCGCAGCAGGCTCGACCGCACCAGGGGACCCCGGACCAGATCGAAGGGGCACGCGGCGTCCTCCCCCACCAGCCGGCGCGCCTCACGCTCGCGCCGCTCTCCGGGCAGGGCCGCGAGATCGATCACCGCGAGGTGCTGCCGCCGCGCGGCGGCCACCCGCTGTACCGGCGCGCCGTTTGCCACCGGGAACGCGGTGCGCCAGGCGGCATGGCGGCGGACGATCTCGTCCAGGGCCGCCGCCACGACCGCGACGCGGACCGGACCGCGCATGCGGGTGGCGGCGGCGATGTTCAATCCGGCACCCAAGCCAGCACCGCCCGGGTGGAGCTGCTCCATGAACCAGTACCGCTCCTGGTCGAACGACAGCGGCCAATCCCCCGCTCCCGTCCGGCCGGTGCGGTGCGGGACCGGCGGCGGCTGGACCGCGTGATCCGTCGCCTTCTGTCGCTCCCACATCTTTTCGAACAGGGTGCGCTGTGCGGGAGTCAACGAGGCGAGGCGGTCGGTGACGCTCATCCCGCGCCCTCGAGTTGGGGCAGATCGGAAAGGCGCGCGTCGGGGTCGGCGGCGACCGCGTCGAGCAGGCGATAGAACAGGTCCAGCAGCCGGCCGATCGCCGCCGGGTCAAAAATGTCGGCGTTGTATTCCAGCGGCCCGGTGAGGCCGGCGTCGTGATAGTCGTAGAGCCCGAACATCAGGTCCCAGCGGCAATTGCCGTCGTAGAGCCCGACCGGCTCGAAGCGCAGGTCACCGGTCTCGGTGCTGCTCTGGCCCTGGAGCAGGAGGAGGAGCACCTGGACCACCGGATTGCGCTTCCCGTCGTCGTCCGCTCCCAGGGTTTCGATCAGCTTGCTGAACGGCAGGTTCTGATGCGCGTAGGTGGCGAGCGCCGTCTTGCGCACCCGGCCCAGCAGCTCGCGGTAGGTGGGATTCCCGGTCAGATCGATGGCGAACGGGATCTGGTTGAGGAAGAAACCGGTCACCGGTCCCAGCTCCGGCAGCGCGCGGTTGGCGCCGTTCGAGCCGAGCAGGAAGCGCTCCAGCCCGGTGACCCGCCCGATGGCGATGCCGAGCACGGCGAGGACCGCCATGAACATCGTCCCCCCCTCGCGCTGCGCCAGCTCGCGCATCCGGTCCGAGCGCGCCGCACCGGCGCGCACCTGGTAGAGGCCGCCGCGCTGGCTCTGCACCGCCGGCCGCGGCCGGCTGCCGGGGAGAACCGACGATAGATCGAGAACCAGCGGATAGCCGTCGAGATGCCGCCGCCAGAACGCCGTCTCCGCCTCCAGCGCCTCGCCCTGCCACCGCTCGCGCTCCCATAGCACGTAGTCGGGAAACTGCGCCGGCAGCAGAGGCAGGAACGGCGCGCGCCCCGCGCGCAGCGCGTCATAGATCTGGAGCAGCTCCGCGAAGAGGATCTGGAACGTCACCCAGTCCGTCGCCAGATGGTGGACGGTGAGCAGGAAGAGGTGCTCGCGTTCGGCCAGGCGGACCAGGGCGAGGCGCAGCAGCGGCCCGCGGGCGAGGTCGAAGGGCTGGCGGGTGTGGTCGTAGATCGCCCGGTGACCGGCGGCCTCACGCAAGCCGGCCGGGAGGGCGGACACATCGAGGAAGGAAGCCTCGGGCGCAAGAAAAGAAACCACGCGCTGCACCGGCTTTCCGCCCATTTCGGTAGAAACGACCGGAAACACCGTGCGGAACGCCGCGTGGCGGCGGACGACCTCATGGAAGGCGCGCAGGAACAGCGGCACGTCGAGAGCCCCCAGGATGCGGCTGCCGGCGTCGACGTTCCAGGAGACCAGGTAGGGACGCTCCTGATGCATGCGCCAGAGCCGCTCCTGGTCGAACGAGAGCGGCCAGTCGCCGG
Organism: Thermoanaerobaculia bacterium; assembly: GCA_036264355.1. Lineage (GTDB taxonomy): Bacteria > Acidobacteriota > Thermoanaerobaculia > Multivoradales > UBA5704 > UBA5704. The sequence goes on along the minus strand of DATARD010000305.1, from coordinate 10,352 downwards.
TGCCGTCCGGGCCGGACGCGCGGCGCACCGGCGGCGGCGTGCGCACGGCGGGCGCGGCCTGGCGGCTCTTTTCGCGCAGGCGCTCGAACAGGGCCCGCTGCTCGGGGCTCAGGGCGGCGAGACGGTCGGCGGTCGCCATCTACAGCCCCATCTCCGCGAGCTTCTCCGCCGTCTCTTCCGGCGACAGCCCTTCGATCAGCGCGAGCAGCGCGTCCATCGCCTCGGGATCGTCCTCCCCGCGCGCTTGGCGGATGCGCTTCGCCAGCTCGACGATCGTCGGCGCCTCGAACAGCACGGTGACCGGCAGGTCGACGGTGAGCCGGGCGCGGAGCTGGGTGGCCATCTGGATCGCCAGCAGCGAATGACCGCCCAATTCGAGGAAGCTGTCGTGAACGCCGATCGGGGAGATGCCGAAGAGATCCTGCCAGAGGGCGGCCAGTGTCTCCTCCAGCTCGTTGCCCGGCGGCGCGTACTCGGTCGACAGGCCAGGCCGCGGATGCGTCTCGCGCGGGCCGTGCTCCACCTGCCCGGCGAGAGCCTGGACGGAGAGCGCGTCGGTCTCGCGCAGCACGGCGTCGAGATCGCGGGAGGACACGGCGGCGGCCGGCAGCCCGGCGGCGAGCAGGCGTTCCAGCGCCTCGCCGCTCGCGCCCGACGGCACGCCGAAGCTCTGCAGGTTCGCGGCGACCTCCTCCGGCAACATCCCGCCCGCGGCTCCAGCGGCGCCGGCCAACCAGCCGCCCCACTGGTAGGGGTCCCAGTGCACGGCGACGGTTTTCGGCGCGCCATCGCGAGCGGCGAGCCGCAAGGCCAGCGCCTCCAGGAAGCAGCCGGCTGCGGCATGGTCGATCTGTCCGAGGCCGCCCGCCACGGCGAGGGTCGAAGAGCAGAGGAGGATGAATTCCGGCGGCTCCGGCTCGCCGTTGACCGGCGCCAGCGCCGCCAGCAGCGCCCGGGCGCCACGCACCGCCGGATCGATCGCAGCGAGCAATGCCTCGCGGGTCTTGAGCAGGATGAGACCGCCGGTGAACGCGCCGGCGGTATGGAAGACGCCGCGCAATCTATTGGGCGCCGCGGCGATGGCGCCGCGCAGACCCGCCGTGTCGGTGGGAGCGGAACGCACCAGCACGAACCGATCGAGGAGCCCGTCCGCCTCCAGAGCGAGCAGCCGGCCAATCGCGGTGCCGATGACGTCCTGGCCGGGCGGCACCTCGGGCAGCCCCTCCCAGCTCTCCCACCGTTCGCGGGCCGGAAACTGCGGCGGCATGACCAGCACGACGCGCGCGCCGATGGTGCGGACCAGGTGCTCGGCGATGGCCATCCCTGGGCCGTGCGTGCCGTCGGTGATGAGATAGGTCCCGTCCTTGTGGAACTGTGGCGTGGCCGGAGCCGTCAGAGGCACCGGCGTGAACGAGCGCACCCAGCGGTGCCGGCCGCGGAAGGCGACGGCAGCCTCTGCCGCTGCCCCCATCTCCGCCAGGAGCTGTCCGACCAGCCGTTCCTGACCCGGGCCCGGCAGGACGTCGATGGCCGTGCAGGCAAGCCCCGGCATCTCCTGCCCCATCACCTTGAGCGCGCCGAGCACCGCCGCCTTGGCCGGGTGCACCGGATCGCCGTCCGCCACCTCGGCGAGGCCGTTCGCCACGGCCGCGAGGCGGAGCGGCGGAGCGCCGGCGGCTTGCAGGGCCTGGCCGAGCAGCATCAGGCTGACCAATCCCAGGGTGAGCGCCGCCTCGTCCGCCGGCTCCTCCGCCGTCACGCCCCAGAGATGCAGGATGCGCCGCGGCAGGCGATCGGCGGCACGCAGAGCGGTGATCAGCTCGTCATAGTCCGCGCGCCGTCCGGGATCGATCGTGAACGCCATCTCCTCCGAGTCGGAGAACATTGTTCCGGCCGCGACTGTGACGATGGAGTCACCCGCCGCGCGCAGTCGGCCGGCGGTGCTCTCCCCCAGACCGCAAGAGTCGAGGAAGATCAGCCACGAGTTGCCCTGCTCCCCCTCTCCCGGAGGAAGGGAGGGGATGGGAGAGGGGGCCGGGGGGTGAGGCCCCGGCGCCTGGCGCCACGACGGAGCCCAGAACCAATCCGCCACGTCCGCTTTGGTCTCGGCACCCGCTCTGAACGCCGGCCGCCCTCCCGCAGCCGGCGGATCGATCCAGCACCGCTGCCGCTCGAACGGATAGGCCGGCAGGCGCACATGGCGGAGGCGCGCCCCTTGATCGATCCCCTGCAGCCGCTCCCAGTCGATCTCCGCTCCCGCGATCCACAAGCGGCCGGCGGCTTCCAGGAGCGTTTCGGTGTCTGCACGTCCCTCGCCGGCGCGCGGCAGCGCCGTCACGGCCACCAGACCGGCCGGCGCCTCCGGATGCTGGCGCAGCAGCGCTCCCAGCGAGCCGCCGGGGCCGAGCTCCAGGTAGACGCGGTCCGGCTCGGCGAGCAGGCGCGCCGCCCCCTCGGCGAAGCGCACGGTGCCTTCCATGTGGCGCGCCCAGTAGCCCGGATCGGCGATCGCCGCGCCGGTGATCCAGTCGCCGGTGACGTTCGACAGATACGGAATGCGCGGCTCCGGCTCTTTGATCTTCACGCGGCGCACCGCCTCGGTGAGGGCGGCTGCCGCCGGCCGCATCATGGCGGAGTGGAAGGCGTGCGTGGTCGGCAGGCGGATCGTGCTGGCGCCCCGCTCGGCGAGCCGCCGTTCCAGGCCGTCCATCGCCACCGCCGGGCCGGCCACAACGGTCAGATGCGGTCCGTTCGTCGCCGCCACCGATAGATCCCCATCGAGCAGCGGCAGCACTTCCATTTCGGGCAACGGCACCGCGAGCATGGCGCCGCCCGGCAGCTCCGCGATGAGCTGCGCCCGCCGCGCCACCAAGTCGAGCGCGTCCTCCAGCGCGAGCACGCCCGCGAGGCACGCCGCCACGTACTCGCCGACCGAGTAGCCGATCATCGCCTCGGGCTCGATCCCCCAAGACATGACGAGGCGGGCGAGCGCGTACTCGACGGCGAAGCAGAGCGGCTGGGCGAAGAGGGTGCGGTGCAGGTCGGACCCCTCGTCCGGGCTGGCGTCGCGGCGCAGCAGCGTACGCAGGTCGGGTCCGGCGTTTTTCGTCGTGCCGGCGAACAGGACCGTGCGCAGATCGCGGCCCAGCCGGCTCTCCAGCCGCTCGGCGCACTGATCGAAGACGGCGCGGAAGACCGGCTCGCCGTCGTAGAGGCCGCGCGCCATGCCGGCGTACTGATCGCCGAGACCGGGAAGGAGGAAGACCACCGGGCGGTCGTTGCCCTCGCGCTTTCCATACACCGCGCGAGCCCCGCGCAGTGCCGCAACCGCGCCCGGAACGTCCCGCGCCACCGCGATCCGCCGGTGCTCGAAAGCGCGGCGGCCGGTCTGCAACGTCCAGGCGACGTCTGCAAGCGGAATCTCGGGGTGCGCTTCCAGATGATCCGCCAGGCGGGCCGCCGCGGCGTCCAGAGCGGCCGGGGTACGCGCCGACAGCGTCAGGAGCTGCCAGGGGCGCGCAGGCGCGGCGTCTGCCTCCTCCGCCGGCGCCTCCTCCAGCACCGCGTGCACGTTGGTGCCGCCCATGCCGAACGAGCTGACCCCGGCCCGCCGCGGCTCTCCGGTCTCCGGCCAGGGTGTCGCCGCGGTGGGGACGTAGAACGGACCGGCGGCGAAATCGATCTGCGGATTGGGCGCCGCGAAATGCAGGCTCGGCGGGATGGTGCCGTGCTCCAGCGCCAGCACCGTTTTGAGCAGCCCGGCGATGCCCGCCGCCGCGTTGCAATGCCCGACGTTGGTCTTCACCGAGCCGAGAGCGATCGAGCGCGGCGGCGCGCCGGCCGAGGCGAACGCCTGGGCGAGCGCCGCGACCTCGATGGGATCGCCGAGCGTGGTGCCGCTGCCGTGCGCCTCCACGTAGCCGATCGAGGCGGCGTCCACCTCTGCCATCATCAGGCTCTCCGCGATCACCGCCGCCTGCCCCTCGACCCCGGGAGCCGTGTAGCCGACCTTGCCCGAGCCGTCGTTGTTCACCGCCGAGGCACGGATCACCGCGTGGATCGTGTCACCGTCGGCGAGGGCGTCGACCAGGCGCTTGAGCATCACGACGCCGCAGCCGTCGCCCGGCACCGAGCCGCCCGCCGCCGCGTCGAACGCCCGGCAGCAGCCGTCCGGCGACATCACGCCGCCCTCCTGCCAGGCATACCCGCCGGCCAGCGGGGTCGAGATCGAGACGCCGCCGGCCAGGGCGGCGTCGCAGTCGCCGGTCAGCAGGCTCTGGCAGGCCAGGTGGACCGCCACCAGCGAGGTCGAGCAGGCCGTCTGCACCACGAGGCTGGGTCCGCGCAGGTTCAGCTTGTAGGAAGCGCGGGTGGCGAGGAAGTCGCGGTCGTTGAGCAGCAGCAGTTGCAGCTCTCCGGCCGCGGCGAGGCGCTCGTCCCGTCCAAGATTCGGAAGCAGGTTGGTGATCAGATAGCTGCTCGGGCCGCTGCCGGCGAACAGGCCGATCCGCCCGGCAGCGCGCTCCGGATCGCAGCCGGCGTCCTCCAGCGCCTCCCAGGCGGTCTCCAGGAAGACGCGGTGCTGCGGGTCCATCAGCTCGGCCTCACGCGGAGTGAAGCCGAAGAAGGCGGAATCGAACAGCTCCGCGCCGGCGAGCGTTCCCTTGGCGCGCACGTAGCGCTCGTCCGCGAGAAGGCCGGGATCGACGCCCGCCGCGGCAAGCTCCTCGGCGGAGAAAAAGGTGATCGATCCGACGCCACCTTCCAGATTGCGCCAGAAATCCTCGACCGTGGGCGCACCTGGAAACCGGCCCGCCAGGCCGATCACCGCGATTCCCTGCACCATCTCGCTGTCTTCACTCATCCGAAGCTCCTCCTGAATCTCGCCTGCCACGCCGCTTCTGCACCTGGCGCAGCCGCTCGCGCCGGGTGTCGGTGCGCGCCCGCGCCTCCTGCTCTAACAATCCCGAAGCGGGCGTTTCTGCCAGGCTCCGCGCCAGGCTCTCGATGGTCGGATGGCGGAACAGCTCGACGAACGAAACATCCCGTCCCAGCGACCGGCGCAGCCGCGCCTGCAGCTTGCCGATCAGCAGCGAGCTGCCCCCGACCTCGAAGAAGTTGTCCTCGACGCCGATCGAGACCCCCGCATCGAGTCCCAGCACCTCGCGCCACGCCGCCGCGATCTCGCGCTCCAGCGCGTTGCGCGGCGCCACGGCCGCGGCGGCAGCGACAGGGCGCGGCGCCGGCAGCGCGGCGCGGTCGAGCTTGCCGTTGGCGGTCACCGGCATGGCATCGAGAGCCACGAAGGTCCACGGCACCATGTACTCGGGCAGCGTCCGTTGCAGGAAGGCGCGCAGCTCCGCGGTCGATGGGGCGGCCCCCGAAACCGGAACGACATACCCGACCAGACGACCCTCGCCGCTCTCGCCGCGCACAACGACCACCGCCTCGCGCACCGCCGGATGGCGGGCCAGCGCCACCTCGATCTCGCCCAGCTCGATGCGGAACCCGCGCACCTTCACCTGCTGATCGCGCCGCCCCAGGAACTCCAGGTTGCCGTCGCGCCCGTAACGCGCCTGATCGCCGGTTCGGTAGAGGCGGCCCACTCCGAAAGGATTCGGAATGAACCGTTCCGCGGTGAGGTCCGGCTGGCCGGTGTACCCGACGCTCAAGCACCGGCCGCCGATCCACAGGTCGCCCGGCACGCCGATCGGGCACGGCAGGAGGGCATCGTCGAGCACGTGATAGCGGGCGTTGGCGATCGGCCGGCCATAGGGGATGCTCGGCCAACGCGGATCGACCTCTGCGATCGGATCGATCGGATACCAGTTCGACCACACCGTCGCCTCGGTGGCGCCGCCCAGGCTGATCACCCGAGCCCCCGGGAACGCCGCACGCACGCGGTCCGGAAGCAGAACCGGAATCCAGTCGCCCGAGAGCAGCACCAGGCGCAGGGAAGCCGCCGCCTGCTCCGGGAACAGCGGCGCGAGCTGCTGCAACGCCGCCGGAGCCGAATCCCAGATCGTGATCGGCTCCTCCGTCAGCAAGTGCGTCAACCGCTGCGGATCGCGCAGCTCTTCCTCGGAAGCGATCTGAAGCGCCCCGCCGGCGCCCAGAACGCCGAAGATGTCCCACACCGACAGGTCGAACGCCAGAGAGGTCACGAACAGCAGCCGGTCGCCCGGCCCGACGTCGAACGTACGGTCCACCCACCGCACCAGCTCAACCGCCGGAGCATGCTGTACCGCGATACCTTTCGGAGCGCCGGTCGACCCCGAGGTGTGAATCACATAGGCCACCGCCTCCGGGAAACCCGTCGCCGGCAGCCGTTCCGCGCTCTGCCGCGCCGCATGCCACCCCGTCCACAGCCGCTTGCGCCGTCCGCCGTTTATATCTTTCCGGTCCTTCCTGATCACCACGTCATACCGGAACCCAAGCTCATTGGCGAAGCCTTCTCGCCGGTGCAGCACCGCCGCGCCAACCGCCAGATCGACTGCGAGATCGCGGAAGAGGTCCTCGTCGAGCCACAGCATGCGCGCCGCGCCGGTCTTGGCCGGCGCACCTGCCGCGGCCAGCGCGAGGCTCAACTCGCCCTGCCGCCGGGCGTCGGGCACGTCGGCGATGAGCACCGCTCCCCCCGGGGCCAGCAGGCCAAGCGCCATTTCAACCACCCGTTCCAGGTAGAGAGGCCCAGGAAAGAACTGCACCGTGCTGGCGAGCACGATCAGATCGAAAGGCTGATCGAAAATCTCCACCGCTTCGTGAGCGAAGCCGACGGCCAGCTCGACATTGGTGATTCCGGCCTCGCGGGCGTGCTCACGGTTGCGCTCCTGGGTGCGTGGCGAGGGGTCGAGACCGGCGCAGAAGGCGACGCGCCGGGCCATCTCCCAGAGGATGAGCCCCGCGCCGCAGCCGATCTCCAGCACCCGCGCGGCCGGCTCCAGCCGAGGCGCGGCGAGAGCGAGCACGCGGTCGCGGTACTCCTCCACCTCGGCGAGGGCGAACGGCTGTCCGGTGAAGCTGTTGATGAAACCGCCCGCGCTGATCGCGTCCTGTGGATCGGCGGTCTCGGCCACGTAATCCCACAGCGCGCGCACGCTCTCCGGATCGATCGGCTCGGGGGGCGGCACGGCTTCCAGGATGTCGAGGCAGATGACATCGGCCAGGACCGGCAGACGCCACTGGATCTCCTGCACCGCCGGCAGCAGTCCGGTGCGGGTGAGCACCACACGAGCGCGAGTCCCCGCGAGGATGGTCTCGGCGCGCTCGGCCGGCCAGGCGGGGTCCAGAGGAATGTACGCTCCACCTGCCTTGAGCACGGCGAGGACCGCCGTCACCATGTCGGGCGAGCGCTCCATCCAGATTCCGGCCGATTCCCCCAACTCGATCCCCAGGCCGCGCAGCAGGTGCGCCAGACGCTCCGCCGCTGCATCCAGCTCGCCATAAGTCATGACCCGATCGCCGCCGATCACTGCGAGGGCTTCCGGATGCCGGTCGGCCTGCGCCTCGAAGAGCTGGTGCAGGAGGGCGCCGCCCGCGACCGCTTCCCGCGTATCGTTCCATTCCGTGATCACCTGGTGGCGCTCCGCCGGTCCCAGGAGCGGCAGCTCGGCCAAGCGCGTCAGCGGCTCCGCCGCGACCGCTGTCAAAAGCACCTCCAGATGGCCGGCCAGGCGGGCCGCTGTCGCGGCGTCGAACAGATCGGTGGCGTACTGGAGCGTCGCTGCGAGTTTTTCGTCGAACACGAAGGAGAGATCGAGCTTCGCCACCGTGGCCGGCAGCTCCTCGGGCACCAGGACGAGACCGTCCAGCTCCGCGGCGGGCAGCGGCGCGTTCTGCAGCGCCACAGAGACCTGGAAGAGCGGCGAGCGCGAGAGGTCGCGGTCCGGATGCAGCTCCTCCACCAGCTTCTCGAACGGCAGGTCCTGGTGGGCGTAGGCGCCGAGGCTCGCCTCGCGCACCTGGAGCAGCAGCTCGCGGAAGCTGGTTGCCTGGGAGAGATCGGCCCGCAACGCCAGGTTGTTGACGAAGAAGCCGATCAGCCCCTCGGTTTCGATGTGGTTGCGGTAGGCGATCGGCGAGCCGACCACCAGGTCGCTCTGCCCGGTCCGCCGCGCCAGCAGGGTGAACAGCCCGGCGGCGAGGACCATGAACAACGTCGCCCCCTCCTCCCGGCCGAGCGCCGCGAGGCGCTGGGCGAGATCGTCTCCGAGGGCGAAGCGGTGCTCCGCGCCGCGCCCGCTCTGCACCGGCGGGCGCGGCCGGTCCGCCGGGATCTCCAGCGCGGCCGGCGCACCGGCGAGGCGCTCCCGCCACCAGGCGAGCTGCCGCTCCAGCACCGCGCCGGCCAGCCAGCCGCGCTGCCAGCGCGCGAAGTCCGCGTATTGAACCGGCAGCGCGGGCAGCGGCGACGGCTCGCCGTGGAGAGCCGCGGCATAGAGTGCCTTGAGCTCCCGCACCAGAATGCCCAGCGACCAGCCGTCGGCGGCGATGTGGTGCAGGTTGACGAGCAGCAGGTGCTCCGTGGGCCCGAGAACGACCAGCACGGTGCGCAAGAGCGGCCCCGCGGTGAGATCGAAAACCCAGGAGGCCTCCGCGGCGGCCAGGCGGGTGGCTTCGCGGAGAGAGGGAACGCCTGTCAGATCAACCACCGGCAGAGCGTGGCCGGCCTCCGGCTCGACCACCTGCACCGGCGTGCCGTCGCGGTCGGCGTAGACGGTGCGCAGCACCTCGTGGCGGCGCACGATCTCGCCGAGCGCCGCCGCGAGCGCTGCGACGTCGAGCCGGCCGGTGGCGCGGAGGGCGAGCGGGATGTCATAGGCCGGGCCGGGTTGCAGCCGGTCGAGGAACCAGAGGCGTTCCTGGGCGAAGGAGAGAGGCAGATCGGCATCGTCTCCCGACGCACGCGAGATCGGCGGCGGAGCCGGCGATTCCTCCCTCCCTTCCTCAACTGCCGCAAGCGCCGCCGCCGCCATCCCCGCCAACGTGGGCGCCTCGAACAGGCGGCGCAGCGGCAACTCCACCCGGAACGCCGCGCGCAGCCGGGAGGCGACCTGGGTGGCGAGCAGCGAATGGCCGCCGAGCTCGAAGAAGTCGTCATGGCGGCCCACCCGCTCGACGCCGAGAACGTCACGCCAGATCCCGGCCAGAACCTCCTCGGCCGGACCGCTCGGCGGCTCGAACGCCTGGTGCGACTCCTCGGGAGCAATGCGGATCAGCGCGCGGCGGTCGAGCTTGCCGCTCGGCGTAAGCGGCAGGGCGTCGAGGTGCGCCCACGCGGAGGGGATCATCGGATCGGGCAGCGAGTCGGCGAGGAACGCCTTGATCTGCGCGAAAGCAGGGACCGGAACGCCCTCGCGAAACACCAGATAGGCGACCAGCCGTCGCGCGCCGGCCCCGCCTTCATCCAATTGACCTCCGCGCACCGCGACGGCGGCCTGCAACACCGCCGGATGGCGGGCCAGCGCGGTCTCCACCTCCGCCGGCTCGATCCGCTGGCCGCGCACCTTGACCTGCGCGTCACCGCGGCCGAGGTACTCCAGTGTGCCGTCCGGCAGGAGGCGGGCAAGGTCGCCGGTGCGGTACAGGCGGTCGCCCGGCTGCCATCCCGCGACCTCGGAGAACGGATCGGGCAGGAAACGCTCGGCGGTCAGCTCCGGCCGCGCCTGGTAGCCGCGCGCGAGCCCGCCGCCTCCCACCCAGACCTCCCCCGGCACACCGGCCGGCGCCAACCGCTGCCAGCGGTCGAGGAGGAAGATCCGGGCGTGATCGAGCGGCACGCCGATCGTCGGGCGCTCCGGCCAGCCGGCGGGATCGCCGGTCAGGGCGAGCCAGGTGGCGGCATGGGTCTCCGACGGGCCATAGTGGTTGAAGAGGACAGAGCCGGGGAGACGCGCGAGCATCCCGGCCACCTGCGGAGTGACATAGAGCTGCTCGCCCGCGCTCATCACCTCGCGCAGGCTCGCCGGCAGCGGCCCGGCTTCCGCCGCCATGGCGAGCTGCTGCAAGGCCACGAAGGGGAGGAACAGGCGCTCGACCCGCTCCCCGGCCAGCAGCCCGAGCAGGGCCGGCGGATCGCGGCGCACGTCCTCGGAGACCAGCACCACCGCGCCGCCCGCCGCCCAGGCCGAGAAGATCTCCTGGAACGAGACGTCGAACGACAGCGAAGCGAACTGCAACGTCCGCCCGCTCCCCGCCGCCGAGGTGCGAAGCTGCCACGCGAGCATCGCCGAGATCGCCGCATGGGTCATGGCGACCCCCTTCGGCCGCCCGGTGGAGCCGGAGGTGTACACCACATAGGCCAGGTTCTCCGGCGTCACGCCGGAGCCCTCACCCCCCGGCCCCCTCTCCCA
>DATARD010000197.1:0-50304 GCA_036264355.1 Thermoanaerobaculia bacterium | reverse complement strand
ACCCTGTCGCCATGGCTCGCACTCGAGAACATCCTCTCCTACGATTTTTCCTTGCGGAGGCACCTGATCCCAATAGAAAAAGACCCCTACTTCCCGAGCGCGCGGGGCTCAAATGGGCGGCTTAAACGATCACGGATGGAGCCATCAAATGGCTCGCGGAAAAGGAACTCTGTTTCTCAAGCCTCCACACTCGAATCGTACGATCCAGTGAGCTGGAAGCACAGAGATCGCCCTTCGGCTGGAGCGCCAGAGAGGTCACGGGGCCGGTATGTCCGGGCAAGGTAGCAAGAAGAGCTCCGGAGGAGATCTCCCACACGCGCACCGTCGTGTCCGCTCCACCGGAAACAATATACAGCCCATTTATGTCGCAGGCCGTCACCGCATCCTCGTGACCGCGGAGAACAGCGATCTCTTCTCCCGACTCAAGGTTCCAAATCCGGATCGTCCGATCGGCTGACCAGGAGATGACATTGCTTTCGTCGAGGTCAAGCACACCGAGCACCTCGCCTTCATGGCCCCAGAAGGTTCGGATGAGAGACCCTTTCCGGGTATCCCATAAGCGAAGGCTGCCGTCGCGCGATGAGGAGATGGCGCGCCCGTCGTCAAGCGGAGCGCAGCCGGTAACCTCAGCCAAGTGTCCAGAAAGAATCGCCAATAGTCTGCCATTCGTGCGAGCCCAGATGCGGAGGGTTCCGTCTTTGGACCAGGATATGACTGCTGGATCGCGGTCGAGATTTAAGAAGGCACATCCGGTGACTTCACCGCGGTGGCGTATGGGTGGAAGTCGGCGCAGGCTGTCGTCAGGGAACGGTTCGAAGAGCCGGAGAGGAGGCTCTGCGGCGGAAAGACGTAAGAACTCTCGAATCGTTTCGGGAGCCCACCCCTTGGCCCGTAGATGATTGAAAAGGAAAGACGGCAGTGCGGCCGGTTGGGCTGCGATGGAGGGGCTGAGCTCGGAAAAGATTACCAGAAGATCTGTGACCTGAGACCGTTGCTGGTTTAAGAGTGGCTGGGGAAAAATTGGTTCTTCAAGCCAAAGCCGGAGGTCTCGGCGCGCCGCAGCGATGCCGAATTTCTGGCAGCGGGCTTGTAAAAATCGATTCTCGTGACCAGTTCAAAGGCCTTCTCCACGTCTTGGGCGGCCAGCCAGTGGGCTAGCGCGTAACGGAGGCCGTAGCTCCGTGCCGACTCGGATGAGTCATCTGCGAAGATCGCCTCAGAAGTGACTTCGGCAAGGCGGCGATGAAGAGCCGCGATGCTCTCTTTTTTATTGACGTCGTACAAAGCGTTCACAACTTGCCGCGCAAGCCCCTGCGTATCCCGAAAATGGCCAATGACCATCTCGCTTTTGGCACGCTCGCGAAAGGCGATCTGCTCTTGGCGTACGTCGTCAGCCTCCACGAGGTTTTGGGGAAGCGGCACGTCGTCTGCCGCCATGAAAAAAAGTATGGGTTTCCCCTGCTTCTTGGCCTCCTCGTATTCCAACTCGGTATAGGAGAGAACATTATCAATAGGGGTCGTACCCCGACGGTGCCCGACAAGGCTGACGAAAACGTCGCAGTCCTCGATTCTCCGCCGAGCCTCCTCCGCCAATTCCCTGGGACTCCCGTAGAATTCCTCAAAGCGCCAGCACAGATAGCCGTCCAAATTCTGAATCGCTGAGTAGACGGCGTCGCGATACGGCTTAAGATCCATCACGGTCGAGCTCAAGAACACTTTGCGGGGAAACTGATCAAAGTCGAGGCTAGAGGAGATGAAGCTCCGCAAGACCTCCTCTTTCAACTCATAGGTTTGATCATGCTGTTCTCCCTGAGAGCTAAGTAGAGGGTCAAGGTGTTGTCGAGCTTGTCCTCCCCAGGTGAGTCTATAGAGAAGCAACGCAGGTAGCGGCCCATAGGCTGTTGCCAGAAAGCCGAGCCAAAGGTCCCGGACCTTACGCCCTACCATCGTCACGAGCTCTTCCCAGATCGTTTCGAGCGCCTCACCGGCGGCCGGGAAAAGGCCTCTTCCATCGGTCTGCTCCAACCAAGAACGAAGGATCTTCGCGATGCCAAAGCTTCCTGCCGAAAGGCGCGTGAATTCTTCGACAGACTGTTCCGACTGGCGGAAGTGTTGGCGCCAGAATTCTTGCATCGCCGGCTTGGGATCTGATAGCTGAACTTCAACGACCGGGCCAGGCAGCCGCAGCCCCTTGGCCGAGGTCGCGGAGGCGATAACGACCACCTGAACCGGGAGTTGCTCGGGCAGGAGCTCGAGCAACTCTCCGCCATGTGAGCCGTCGCTGGATCGGGCCTCATCGACTGCGTCTAGGACCACGACCAGTCGGCCTCTCTCCTGTATGACCAGCCCTTGGTCCAACATCATCTGCAGAATCTCGCGCAGGCGCAGATGAGATGCCATTAACGCGATTTCTGGATAGAGAGAGACTATCTGCGCGATCAGGGAGCGCTCCGCCACCGCAAGATCCTCCAGACGACTGTTACCACGCCTGAAGAAATGGTGAGGGTACTTGAGGGCCTCCCCTGATGTCGCTTCAAGAAAATTGGAGAGGAGAGCCGTTTTCCCCGTTCCGACTTCGCCGGTCACCAGGATCAGCATTCCCCCGCCGACACTGGACGGGTTGCCCGGAATGGTGATCAGCTTCCTGATCCTTTCGCTCTCCTCCTCGCGTCCAAAGAACGGCCGGTGCCGCGCCCGCTCCTCCGAGAAATCGATGATCCAGTCCCGCAATCCCCGCGGAACCGTACCTGCCTTGCGCAGGTCGTAGACCTCGCCAAGTATCGTCCGCAGGCGGACATTCTGCACCGGCACCGGAATCCGCTGCACCTCTCCCTTCCGGAAGGTCGCCCGCCTGACCTCCTCACGCCCGGGCTCACCCCAGGACAGCTCAACGAGGAGTCGATCGGTCTGCGGAATCTGGATTTGTTGGCCCTCCGCATTCGTCCGTGCGTCGAGCTCGACGATCTCCTCGAAAAGACGGACCGCGACCGGCACTCGCGGAAGATCGGTTGGCACTAACCAGGGCGCAGTCAACACTTCTTTTTCATCACCCGAAGGGAGGACACCTTGGCCAAGACGGAGATGAGCGCCGGCCCGGAGCATGCGGGCTGCATCCAGATCTCGAGCCTTGGAAGGGAGCGCCACGAAGGCACGGGCGGCCCAGTTGGCGAGCCCTTGCCTCCCGGCCATGAGCGCGGCCAGGGCCGTGTGTAGCTCAGCCTCGATCTGCCCGGTGGTACCAAGTTCCGCAACGGAGAGGTAAGCGATCTTCTCCTCCAGGAGAAGAGCTGGAGACAGGTGCCGGTGCAGAGTTTTGGTCAGCTCCCAGGCTTTGGCAAGAGAGCGTCCGCCTTCATATCTCGCGAGACGCGCGCGAAGCGCTTCTGCGGCTTCTGGAAGAAAGACAAATCCTTCAGGGCCGCGGGACTGGACCAGCGGGCTACGCCAGAGGTCGGCCTCGGTGCCGGCGTCTGCTTCGGGGACGAGCTCACGGCGCGCCCGCCGCAGAAGCGGCGGATCGACGCGCACGGCGAGGGAGACCGCCTCGGCCAAGCGGAGGAGCACGGGCTGCTCGCGCTGGAGGCGGCTGAGCAGATCCTCGATGCTCACCGCGTGCTCTCCAGGACGCGCCGCGCACGAGCGAGCGCCCGCCGCACGTCGCCCGCCGTGGTGCGGTGATCCCAATGAAGAAGGGTCAAGGCCCGGCGGAGCTCGGGCGGCCAACGGGCAGGTCCATAGGGTATGAAGGCGACGAGCGGATTGCCGGTGCGGCCGAGCCGATGCGCGAGGGAAAGCCAGTCTGCCGGGCTGGCGGCGCGGCTTCCAATGGCGAGCGCTCCGAGCCCAAGGTCGGTGATGATCGCCACCGCCGCACCGGGGCGCGGGGCTCCGCTGTCGGGATAGGGCCGCCAGTGACGGCGCGAGTGCGGCCCGGCGCCGCGGCCGGGGAAGCCGTCGAAAGAGAGAACTTCGACGGTTTCCCGTCCCGCCACGGTCCGGATCTGTTCGATGAGCTGAGCCAGGTCGGCGCTGAAAGGAAGCATCCGCTCTCCGCGATCGACCAACACCTGGACTCCTCGGGCCAACGTCGGCGCAACTCGCCGGGGAAGCTGAAGGATTGGTCTCCTCCGCGCCACCTCGGAGGTCAAGGTCTCCAGGTCGAGCCCTCCTTCACCGGATGTCGAAAGTGCGCCGCTCAGAATGGCACGCGCCCAACGCGGCTCGAACAGAGGGTCGGGGTTGGGTGGAATCATGGGCTCGGCTGCCGGCTCGTCGAGAGGCCGGACCTGGCTCAGCCAGGGAGGGAGGTTCCGGGCGCTATAGTCTGGCGTCAAAACCGCCGCAAGCTCCGAGCGTTCCATAAACGGCATCTCGGTGCTACCACGGCTTTGAGGCTGCCGGATCTCCTGCCTCTCTGTCTTGCCTTTTCCTCGTCCTTCGTCGTCGCCTCGCACATAGGGACGGGGATCAGGAGGCTGCGCCACCGGTCTCTCCTCGGCGGGCGCGGCGATGCCGAGGAGGGCCGCAATCTCCCGCCGGGTCCTGTCATCGTCGGGTCGCAGAGACGCGAAGGCGCGCGCCAAGTCGGCGAGAGCGGCGAACGGAGACGGAGTCACCCTGCCGCCTTCCCTGTCCGACCGTGCTTCCAGAGAGTCGCATTGATGAGGTTCTTCCAACGTTCAGAGTCAGGCTCTACGCCGAGCTTGTCGCAGGCCCGGATGGCATCCAGGTACTCGGCGATGCTCGGTACTGGCGCCGTTCCATCTGCCGGCGCGCTCAGGACCAGGTCGGCCAACCTCTCCCGGAGAGTCACCGACGCCCGCGGCCAATGGAGACGGCCGATCTCGAGGAGTCGCGGCCGGTCAGGTGCCGGGAGCACCAGCTCGACGCAACGGCGCAGGAAGGCTGGCGGCAAATCCCGTTCGTCGTTGGTGGTGATGATCACCAGCGGAGCCGACTCTTCGGAGATCTTCACCGGCGCCGACTCCGCCACCTGGAACTGGAACGAGCCCAGAGGGACGAGCAGATTGTTGGGTACGTCCGGATCGGCTTTGTCGATCTCGTCGAGGAGGACGACAGCCCGTTGCGCCGCCGAAGCACCGGGGTTCAGATTGGGATCCGCCAGACTCGCCTCCCCCTGCCTTGCCTGGTGCCGGGCGGATGCGTTGTCGAATCCCCACCAGAGCACACCCGGATTGAGATAACTGCCGATGCCGCCGCGGAGATTGTTGAGCTGGGCGTCCTGGAGCCGCCGGAGGTGATCGATCTCCCAGAGGAGATCCTGAGCCTGGGTGCGCGAGGAGATCACCTTCTCGTAATACCGCCAGCCGAGCACGCGGGCCACATGTCCAGCCAGCGTGCTCTTTCCTCCACCCGAAGGTCCGCGCACGAGCAGCGGCCGCCCAGCAGCCAGAGCGACGTTGACGGCAAGCTCGATCTCCGGCGTATAGAGATAGACGCTCCCGTCGCGCCGGTCGCCGGGCCGGTCTGCGGGCAGCGGTTCGGCGGGAGGAGGATTGAAGATCGGCTGGTAACCCATGACAAGAGCCTCAGTTGAATTGTTTGAACCGGACGGCACGGTCAAAGTCGGCGAAATCTTCCAAGAAGATGGACTCTTCTCCCTCTTGGAGTGGCGGGAACAACATCTCGACCTTCGAGGGGCTGAGAGGCACACCTGTGTCATCAAAGCCCATCATCAGAAAGAAGGTGACATGGGGAAACTCTTGCCGCAGCCGCGCGACGGCGTCGTCGTCGAGACCTGCGCGAGTGAGCCCGACAATCACGGGCTGGCCAGATTTGTCGAACGCCTTTAATTCTGCGACAAGATCTTCATCACTGGAGGCAGTCAAGAGGAACCGAAGACTCTCCCGGACTTGGTGAATCAGCTCATCGAGATCACCGAATGTCCCGGTACAGGAGGTCATTCTCCAGGTTCCCAACGGGTCATCGTGACTGGCACTGGCGACGTAGAGCTTGGCTGCATCCCAGCGAGAAACATTGAGGCCTATTGCACGCAGATGAGGCTCAAGCTTTCCTTTGGCGATCTCGGGAATACGGCCCACGCAGCGGTGGTCCACCCAGGACGAGGCCACCAACTCGATCAGCCGATCCATCTTTTCCGCTCTTTCAGGGAGAGGAAATTCCGGCCGAAGCTCGAGGAGCCCAGGAATGGCTGCCGTCATCCCGATGCTCAGGAGCCGAAGCGCGAGGTGTAGAGGAACACTCCAGGCGGCACGAGGCAGATCCAGCCCTATTTTGCCTCCCGCCTCCAAGAGTGCATCCTCATGGAGACCGTGAAACAGCCTGGCAACTCTCCTCGCCCGCTTCTCTGCTGGCGTCTGCTCGCAGAGATGCGCATCCTGAAGGCTTTCGAGAACTTTGGTGACGATCTCCTCCTGGGTCCCGCGGATCATCTGGCTTTCATCAAGCTGTGCTGGATCGAGATAGCTCTTCGCCAGGGCCTCGGGCGTAGCTGCTCCGAGAAGGACGGGAAGGAGAAGGAGGGCCTGGTCCCAGGTCGCCTTGCGGTGGGCAAGGACACTGGTCTCAAAAGTTAAATGGTGAGAGGAAAGAGCGGCCTCCGAGAGGAGAATCACGGCGGCGTCGCAGGCCCCAAGGCAGTACCACATCCACGCTCTCCAAGCGTCGCCGGGCTTGAGGCTTACGACATCAAGGAGAACGTCATACCCTGCGGCTTCAAGGTCCACTTGCAGCCGCTTGCGTACACTCTGAGCCCCCAGGTCCTCGCTGGCACTGTGGCTGATGAAGACACGCGCTTTCCGGTCGGGCACGCGTCCATCTTATCGTCAAGCTCGTGATGATGCGCGGAGCTTTCCGCGCCCCAGATCCTTCCGGCTCGCTCGACTCGCCCTCAGGATGACAGGGCCGACCCGAGGGAAGATCGGCTTGTGGTATCGTTAGGTGGGTATTTCGTCATGGCCGTTGCAGACATCGACCTCTACCGCTGGACACGCGAGGAGTATGAGCGCCTGGTCGAGAGCGGAGCTTTTCCTTCCGAGGCGAAGCTCGAGCTTGTGGACGGGCTCGTCTATCAAATGGCTCCCCAGACCAGCTTCCACAGCACAGGTGTCCGCGCAGCGCAGGAAGGTCTGGGGCGAGCCTTTACTGACGGGTTCGACATCCGGGTCCAGATGCCGCTGGTGTTGGGGGAGAGCTCCGAGCCAGAGCCGGATGTGGCGGTGGTCACCGGGCACTTCTCCGACTATAGCTTCTCCCACCCGACGACGGCCGTCCTCGTCGTGGAGGTTGCGGAGAGATCTCTGTCTCACGACCGGCAGAAGAAGATCCCTCTCTATGCCCGGGCGGGAATCCCGGAGGCGTGGCTCCTCGTCCTCCCTCAGAGGATCCTGGAGGTCTATCGTGAGCCGCGGGACGGCGCATACCGGTCCCGGACGGTTCTCAAGCTCGGCGAGGCGGTCTCCCCTCTCGCCAGTCCCGGCGTCTCGATTCCGGTCGCGGCTTTCTTCCCCTGGGAACGCTGAACAGGACAGTTCCTGCCGGTCTCTTCGGCCCCACCCGACGGACCAAGCAAGACGCCGATTTCCGGCATCGTCTCGACAGCCGTCCCTGATCTACTCTAAGATGACGCCGCTCCAACGGAGAAAGCACCCATGGCGCGTAATCGAGAGACTCCTGCATCCAAACCGTCCTCCTCCCCGGAGGAGCCGTTCTGGCGGCGCAACCGCCGGGAGATCACGTTCCTCGTCCTGTTCCTCGTGCTGCTCGGCGGCGGCTTCACCCTGATCTCCGTGAACTGGGTGAACGACCATGCCATCGAGCCGTTCACCGCCGCCATCGCGCGGGTGAGCGGCGCGATTCTCGGCCTGATCGGCCAGCAGGTGACGATGAACGGCACGATCATCAGCAACGCACGCTTCGCGGTGAACATCCGCAACGGCTGCAACGGCGTCGAGGCGATGCTGATCTTCCTCGCCGCGGTGCTCGCCTTTCCGGCCCCCTGGCGCTCGCGGCTCGCCGGTCTCGGCCTGGGTATCGTGGTGATCCAGGTGGTCAATCTGATCCGCGTGGTGGCGCTGTTCCTCACCGGGGTGTACTACCCGAAGCTGTTCGACACGTCGCATACGGTGGTCTGGCAGACGATCGTGATCCTCTCCGGCGTGCTGCTGTGGATCTACTGGGCGAACCGCTACGCCCATCCGCCGCGCGAGACGGCGGCCTGATGGCGCAGCCCAAGCCCGCGCCGCCGCCGCCGGAACGGCGCAACTGGGGGGCGTTGCTGGTGCGCAACGTGCTGCTCGCCCTGGTGCCGGTGTGGCTGGTGTGGTTCCTGCTGACCCCGGTCTACAACCGGGTGCTGCTGGTGAGCGCGCGGAACCTGCTGCACCTCACGGAGAGCCCGAACGTGACCGACCTGCCGCGGCGGGACGAGCACTACGCCTACGTGCAGCGGCTGGATTTTCCGCCGGCGAAGAGCCTCGTGCACTCCTTCCGGGTGACCGATCTGCACTTCCACTTCGTGCTGCTGGGGGCGCTCTTCCTGGGGGTGCCCGGCATTCCGTGGCGGGAGCGGCTGTCCAATCTCGGCGTGGCGTGCCTGATCACGGTCTTCTTCGACATCTTCCTGCTCTTCTTCTATGTGAAGTTCGTCTACGCCACGCAGCTCGGCGACTGGAGCATGACCCACTACGGCGCCTTCGCGCGCAACTTCTGGGGTCTCGGCAAGCATCTGCTCGACCTGCCGTTCAAGCTGTCGCTGCCGCTGGTGCTGTGGGCGGGGTTCTATTTCCGGCGGCTGATGCCGTCCTCAGAGCCGCGTCGATCTTCGTCGCCAGCATCCTGACGTTCTCCGGATCGCGGATCAGCGTCACGTGATTGCCCGGGATGGGCACGACTTCGGTCTCCGCGGCGAGGGTGGACCAGCCGTGGTCGATCGGCACGGCGGCGGTGTCTTCCCAGCCAGCGAGGCGCTGCTGGGCGAAGGAGAGCGGCAGACCGCCGGCCGGCCGGGGCACCGGTTGCAGAGCAGGCTCGCGAGAGGCGCGGCTCGCCGCTTTCTGCCGCATGCGCAGCATGAGCAGGGCGCGCTGTTCGGGCGTGAGACCGGCCAGGGTCAAGTCTTCGACCGACATGGGGTGAGTCTACACGCCCGCTGCGCTATGCTCTTTCGCAGGAGGCTCGAACATGCGAAAACTTTCCCCCACGGAGCGCGCTCAGGTGTTCATCTCGTCCCGGAACACCTATCTGCTCGGCGGCGAGACACTCTCGAAGATCCGCAGCGAGATTGCCGGCGAGATCGAAAAACGGTTCCCCTTCCTGGCGGTCAACATCAACGAGGACTGGCCGGCGACCGGAGCGGGCGACCCCCGCCGCACAACGCAGTACGCCGCGCGCACCTGCCATCTCTTCCTCGGCATTCTGGTGGACGACTACGGCTACGTCGACCTCTCCGGGGCGTCCGCAACCCAGATCGAATTCGACGCCGCCAGGAACGACTCGCGGGAGAAGATGCTGGTCTTCATCCAAAGCTCTCTGATGGACGAGAAGGGCGAGCCCTTCCAACGGCAGCCGCCGGCCTATCAGAATCTGCTGCGCGAGCTGAGCGGCTTCCGGAGCGGCAAGCTCGTCAAGACGTTCACCGCGAAAGAGGATCTGAAAGCTTCCATCCTCGATGCGATCAACCTGTACTGCGCGAGCACCCTCCGCGCGATCCGCAAGTTCCCGGCCTACGCGAGCGGCAAGACCTCGGAAGAGCTGGAATGGGAGCTGAAAACCTTCAGCGAGCGGCACGCGGAGATGCTGGAAGCCTTCCAGCGCGAAGCCGAGATGCTGGTGGCCGCCGAGAGGCATATCCAGAGCTTCAAGCTCGACCGGCTGACCGGCCCCGGCGACCGCCACGCGCGTTTCCTGATGGAGGTTGGCACCGGCGGCACGGTCCGGCCGGTGCCCGTGATCTTCAGCGCCTGTCCGGACCGGTTCTCCTATCCCGACGCCGCCCAATACGTGGGATATCCCTTTCGGAGCTGCGTCGAGAATTGGCAGGACGACCTCGGCCCCCTCCATCTCGTCTGCGTCTTCCGCACGATCACGGACACGCAGGTCCGGCGGCACCTGGGCAATCCGGACATCCACGTCACCAAAGAAGGCTGGGGATTCTTCGCCGCCGATCCCGAGCGATTCATCCAGGCCGCCTACCTGGTCGGCTGCTCCAGCCCGCGCCGCCTCATCGAGCAGATCCAGGAATTCTTCGCCTGGCTCGGCGAGTACGAGCAGCTCGAGCTCCTGGTGGACCGGGCAGGCGTCCAAGGGCGGATCCTCAAGGCCCGCTCGCCTTCGCCGGGGAATCGGGCAGTCGGGCCGTGAGCCAAGTGCATTGACGTCCATCCGCCCTTGTGCAATGTTGCGTTCATGGCCGGCAGATCCGCGCAGCTCTAGTTCTGAAGGGTCTGAAGGTACGGGGTGAGCCCTGTCAGGTCCGCGTGCTCGACCACGCGGAGGTCGTCGGCCGCGAGGCCGGAGAGAAGGTCGTTGAGCTCCGCCAGCGCGAAGCCGGGCTGGTTGCCATTGCGGAGCGCCTCCAAGAGCCGGGTGAACTCCGGGTCAGGCTGGGCCGACGTGACAGACCTGCCCGGCCTTCAAACTATCGAGCGCTTCCAGGATCGCGGGGACCAGCGGCAGCAGATCTTCCAGCTTCGTGGTACGCGCCTTCAACACCACAATGCCCAATTGGAAGGTCGTGAGAGGCTGTTGGTAGGAGAGATTCTGGTCTGCTGTCACAAAGAAATCGAACTCGGATTCGGCGAGCCTCAGAAGCTTCCCATTCTTGACCCCGGCCCAGCCGAGCTCGGCCACCGTACGCACCTCGTGGCCAGAGAGCTCCCGCTTGAGCAGGCGCGGCAGGTTTTCGTCAAGGAGGACGCGCTTCACGCGACGTGCGCCAGCAGAGCCCGGGTCGCCTGATCGAGGAACGCGTTGACCTGCTCGCGGCGGACGCTGGGGAAGTTGTCCAGAAACTCGTCGACGCTGTAACCACCTTCGAGATAGTCGACCAGCGTCTGCACCGGCACCCGAGTGCCGACGAACACGGGGGTTCCCCCGAGGATCTCGGAGTCTGAATGGACGACGCGACCGTCGGCTAGGGTGATTGGTCGATTGTCAGGCATGGAATACCTCTCAGGGCCTCTCGGCAACTGTACCACGCAGCGTCTGACCGCCGTCATCCTCCCCCGCCCCCCGTCCGGCTGTACTGTGCCTCATGGAACGCCCGGCCCTCGCGGACCTGGTGGATGTGGCCGGCCTGGGCCATGCGGCGGAGCTTGGCTCCCACGGTGCGGATGTCGATCGGCCGCTTGAGACGGGCTCAGACGAGGAGACGGAGGACGCGCTCCAATTCGTCCACCAGGCGATCCGCTTCGCGCAATCCGAAGACCAGCGGCGGCTTGATCTTGAGCACGTTATCGAACGGGCCGTCGGTGGACAGCAGCACTCCCGCGTCTCGCATCCGGTTGATGATCTCACCGGCTTCTTCGGTAGCCGGTTCGAGCGTCGTCCGGTCGCGCACCAGCTCGACGCCCAGGAAGAGACCTTCCCCGCGCACGTCGCCGATCAGCTCATAGCGCCGTTCCAGCTCCCTCAGCCTCGCTTTGAGATGCACGCCGATGGCGAGCGCGTTGGCCTGGAGATGTTCTTCGTCCAGGACGTCCAGCACCGCCATGCCGACCGCCGCGGAGACCGGATTGCCGCCGAAGGAGGAGGAGAACTCCATGCCGTTGGCGAACGCTGCGGCGATCTCCGGGGTGGTGACGACGGCCGCCATGGGATGACCGTTGCCGATCGGTTTGCCGAGGGTGACGATGTCCGGGACGACGTCCTGCAACTCGTGCGCCCAGAAACGGGAGCCGACGCGGCCGAAGCCAGTCTGCACTTCGTCGACGATCATCAGCCCGCCGGCTTCGCGGACGAGGCGCGCGGCTTCCTTCAGGTAGCCCTGGGGGAAGACGACCTGCCCGCCGCAGCCGGAGATGGCTTCGGCGATGAACGCTGCCGGTCCTTGCCCGGTCTTCCTGCGGATGGTCTCGATCTGCTCGGCGACCGAGGCGGCGTAGGCGTGCGCGGTCTCTTCGCCGTAGCCCTTGAACGGGCCGCGGTAGGGATCGGGCAGCGCGGCGATCTCGACGTGGTCCGGCTTGCCGGCGCCTCCCTTGCGGTTGAATTTGTAGGGGCTCAGCTCGATCAGCCCGTTGGTGTTGCCGTGATAGCCCCAGTCGAGGGTGATGGTGTTGCGCCGGCCGGTGACCGTGCGGGCCATCCGCAGAGCGAGCTCGTTGGCCTCGGAGCCGGAGCAGACCATGTAGACGACGGACAGCGGCTGCGGGAAGGTTCCCGCCAGGCGTTCGGCGTAGTCGAGGAGGGTGCCGTGCAGGTAGCGCGTATTGGTGTTGAGCACCGCCGCCTGGTGCGCCAGCGCCTCGACGACGCGCGGATGAGCGTGGCCGACGTGGCAGATGTTGTTGACGCAGTCGAGGAACGCCCTTCCGGTGTGATCGTAGAGGTAAGCGCCCTGCCCGCGCACGATCTTGAGCTTCTTGCGATAACTGATCGACAGCGACGGTCCCAGCACCTTGGCGCGCCGTTCGAGCAGCACGGCAGGCGGCGCGGGATCGGCGGCGAAGCTTTCCGGCGCGAGGCGCAGGATCAGGTTCGGATCGGGCGCGATGCGGCGCCAGACCGGCCACAGGCTGGGCTGGCCGACTCCCGGGAAGTCGCCTTCCATCCCGAGCCGGTCGGTGATGAGCTGGAAATGGAGATGCGGCGCCCAGCCGCCGTTGACGTCCGCCGCGCCGATCGAGCCGATCGGCTCCCCGGCCCGCACGGTCATCCCTGGCCGCACCTGGGTCAGAGTCTTGCGGGACAGGTGGCCGTAGAGCGTGAAGAAATGGGGACCGCCTTCTCCGGCCTCGTGCTCCAGGATCACGGTAGGGCCATAGTCGAAGGCCGCCGCGTTGTCGGCGACGCTCAGCACCCGGCCGGCGAGCGGCGCGTGGAGCGGCGTGCCCGGCGCGAGGAAGAGATCGACGCCCAGATGCTGCGAGCGCCGCTCCGGCGACGCAGGGGTGCGGAACTGCTCGCCCTTGTAGACGTCGCGATCTTCACCATAGCGGCCGATGGCGAAACGGGCATCCTCGGCGGCGAGGCGCTCGCTGAGCCAGGCCCAGTAGGCGTCCGCGTCATCCGCATGTTCCATGCCCGGCGCGCCGGACTGGAGAGACACCAGGCAGCGCCCGGCACTGTCGAGATGATGGAGATCGAAGCCGAAGAGCGGCTGCGGTTGGCAATCCGACGACAGCCAGTCCACGATCCGGTCGTGGGCCGCGACCGGCGGCAGCCCTGCCGCATCGCGCGCGAAGGCGGCGAGGAGCGCCGGATTCGTCTGATCGATCCGCGCGAGCAGCCGGAAAGCGGGCGCTTGCGAGATCAAAAGGTATTCATTATCCGGAAATATTGCGGCGCGATGCGACGAGACGCAGACGCTGACGGCGAGCCGGGCCGCGACCAGATCGAACAGGATGTCCGCTTCGTCCGCCTCCAGCGGAAACACCGCCGCGTAGGCACTGATCAACGGCCGGGCCGCCGCGAAGAGATCGTCGGCTTCCAGGAGCGCATAGGCCAGCGTCACGGCAAGCTCGTTGATCCGCCGGCCGAAGGTCATGTCGCCGAAATCGATCAGCCCGGTGACCGCTGTTCCGTCATCGCTCACGATCACGTTGTTGTCGTTCGCATCCTGGTGCAGAACGCCGGCCCGCAGACCGCGGAGCTTCGGCACGGCGCGCCTCTCGTAGCGGGCGAAGAGACGGGCTGCCAGGCTACGTTGGTCTGCTGGCGCGATGTCCTCCAGCCAGGGCTTCACCGCCAGCGCCTCGTCGAGGTTCCACAGGAAGCCCGGCCGATGGGCCGCGGGATGGCCGAAGCTGGCGAGCGCCTTGGACATCCGGCCCATGAACGCGCCGAGGCTGGCCAGCAGCGCGGGCGTCTTCGGCACCGCCGCGAGCAGCCGGCCCGGCAGATAGGTCAACAGGCGCACCGCATGCGTGGCCGTTTCCTGCCGCCACACGCTCATCTCGGCGCCGCCGCGCGTCCGCACCAGCCGGGGAACGCCGAGATCGGGCGCCACCGCCGCGATGTGCTCCAGCGCCGCGTTCTGCAGCGCGAGGAAGCCGCGGTCCTCGGCGGCGTTGGCGATCTTCAGGACATACCGGTATCCACCCGCCGCGACGAGCACATTCTGATCGCGTTCGCTGTCGAGCGGCGCCAGGGTCCCCGCCAAGCCATAGTCGCGCTGCAACAGCGCCTCGATCTCGAGACCGGCCAGACACGGCTTCGGGTGCTCGAAGACGGATGTTTCGTTCATACGGTTCCAAGCATAGCGTAGTGGCGGTCAACGAGCTCTCTTCCTGCCGGGCAGACTACTACGACCCGGCGCTTGCCATCGAGGCACAAGACCGTCATGCTGGTGCTGGTCAACATTCCAAGAACATGGAGGGGTGAGATGAATGAACCTGTGCGCAGAAGCTGGTGGGGCCGGAACTGGAAGTGGTTTGTCCCCGTCGGCTGCCTGTCCCTGATCGTGCTGTTTGCGGCTTTCGTCGGTTCGCTCTTCCTGGTGGCAACCGGCGCGATGAAGTCGTCGGACGTCTACAAGGAGGCGGTCGCGAAGGCGCAAGCCAACCCGGCGGTCGTCGAAGCGCTAGGCACCCCGATGACCACGGGCTTCTTCACCAGCGGCAGCATCAACACCGGCACCTCCGGCGGTGACGCGACCTTGCACATCCCGCTCTCCGGCCCCAAAGGCAAGGCCACGATCGAGGTGGAAGCCAAGAAGTCCGCCGGTGAGTGGACGTACTCGAAGCTGGCGGTGGACGTGGAAAACCCCCAGAAGCACATCGATCTGCTGTCGGGGGGCGGCGCGGCCGAATAGCTTCACTGATAGATCGCCACAAGCTGCGTGTATTCTCCCCGGTCATTTCATTCGGGAGGGGATCACTCACGTTATCGAGCCGGCCAGTATTGCTCTTCAAAATTCTTCAACATGCGTCCGAGAAGTCTGCTGCACCAGTTCGTCAAACGCAACCGCAGACTCTCGCTGATCTCCGGATGAACGTCTTCGAACCGTGCTTCGAGATCGTCGCCGCTGCCATCCACTTCAAGCAGACAAAGGGGGAAGGGACGGGCCATGTCGTGAGCGATCAGGACCGTGATATCCCTTTCGCTGGTGGTCTGCGACTCCAGGTCCTCAATCGTGACGGCGAGGCTGTGGGAGCCCATCACCTGCCGGTAGCCCTGGTGATCCACCATCAGATCGTCCGTCAGCTCAAGGTCGAGATCGAGGTGATCCGGGAGCCTCAGGGTCTCGAACTGCGTCCTGATCTGTCCTTTCACCGTTTCGAGCAGCCTCAGGGCGACTTCGTCGATCAGCCGGATCCGGGCTGCGATGCTCTCCGGCCCCGGAGCTTCGACCGTGAGGAGGTGTTCGATCACGAGCTGAAGCGTATCGATACCGCGGTTGAGGAAGAAAGCCAGAAGAGGCGGCGCTTGGCCCAGGTCGGCCTGATGCAGCGCATCGAAGTACGGCATGCGCTGGTTTGCGAAGACGAGAAACGGGGTCGAGTGAGCGCGGAAGAAAAACACCGACGCCAAAGCCCGGGCCACCCGCCCGTTGCCGTCCGCGAAAGGGTGGATCACCACAAAGGCATAGTGGATGTAGGACGCCTGGGTCACGGGATGAGCGCTCTCGAATGCAGGCCTCCGGATCTGCTCCAGGAGGCGGTACATTTCAGAAGGCACCTGGTCCACCGGAGCGTAAGGATGGAAAGACCCGTCAGCAAGACGCACGTGATTGGGCTGGGTCTTGTAGCTTCCTTTGGGAAGCACCTGCTCCTGGTATCCCTGGTCGGTCAGGACGCGATAGGTCTGCTGCCGGGCGCAGACCTTCTCATGCAGTGCCCGAATCCACGCCTCCGAGATGGGCAGCTTGCGGGTTACCGCGTCCATGACGAGCTCGTAGGCTTCGAGCTGCGCCTCGAACAACTCCCGCACCGCCTCGCCTTTCTCTTCGAGGGCGTGCTCCCAAGCGAAAGCCTGGGTCGCCACGGTCATCGTGAAACCGCGGTCCACCGTGTAGAGACCTTCGATGGCGCCGGTATCCATGGCGGCGGCCCGGACGGCGATCTCGACCGAATTCCTTAGCGCCTCTGGGGTCGCCCTCTTCCGCATCTCCTCCAAGCGGGAGGCGAAGCGGCCCCAGTGCTGGAGATCGTCTTCCTTGGGCGCCGGCCAGGCGGAGAAGTCCGGGAAGCCCTGATAGAGGCTATCGGCTTGCCGGAGCGTGAGGGCCTTGTCGTCAGGCATGGGCCAATTCTAGTGGATTGGCCCTCAGAGCGGCATCTTCTTGTACAGATATCCGTTCAGGTAGCTGCAATCGAACGTGGTGACCGGGGTCGAGCTGGGGCTGAACGGATCCTGCCCGGGCGGAAAGATCTTGCCCTGACAGCTCGCGGCCATCGTCTTGAAATTCGCCGCGAACTGCCACACGTAGCCGACGACGGCCGTGCCCGAGAACGCCGCCGGTCCGGTCACGTCGAAGTTGAGGTTCAGGAACCGCGCTTCCAGCTTCCGCGGCCCGACGACCTTCCACGAGCCGAAGCTGTCGCTGAAGGTGAACCCTCCGGCGCCCGAGGTGACCTCATCTGACAGCGTGATCTCCGCGGTGCCGTCGCTGTGGAGTTGGAGGATCTCCGCCCGCGTGGGAAGCGAAGCGAGATAGGTGCCGGCGAAATCGGCGCCGTCCGCGGGCGAGCCCGCCGCGGCGAGGCTCGCCGCACAGGTGAAAAGCCCCACGATCGAAAGCAGGTGCGCAAATTTCATGATCCTCTCTCCTCTTGGTCTCTGTCGAGAGCGAGCGTGCCTCGACGCCGAGCTCAGAGATCCACAATGTCACACTTTGCGTTCTCGCAAACGATCCGGGACTCTGCTTTCAGCTTCGGAATCCAGACTTGCATCATCTCGCGTATCTTGGTGATGCGCTCGGATGACAAACTCCGAATGTAGTCGGCGTCAGCGGCAAACCAAATTCCTTGATAAGACTTCATGTCCTCGATGGCATCGTCGGCACTGGCGTTTTCCACAATGACTTTGTAGGCCGCTACCATGACCCCCGTTCGATTCTGCCCGGAACGGCAGTGAACGTAGATGGGCTTCGGCTCCTGATTGAGAACGGCAAGAAAATGGGCGACATGGTTGTCCAGGAGGCTCTGCGCGATCACCGCGTTGGGTTCCCAGTCAGCGATACGGAAGTAGTCGATTTCGGACTTGGCCGCGCCGACGAAGCTGGCCTGACGAAACACTTCCTGATCATCATGAAGCACCTCAAGATTGACGATCGTCTTGACTCCATGTTGAATCAGCCAAGCAGCTCCTGCTGGGTCAGGCTTGGCGCCGCGCCACAGGATGCCGGACGCCACCTCATGGAAATTTTCGATTCCAGAGTCGCAATTACGCGAGCATTCAGTGGCAGCATGCTGTTGCGCTGGAGCTGCATAACTGTCCAGCAAGAAAGCCAGCGACAGCGTGAGCACCAGACGATTTCCAAGAGCGAATCCGAGCGATCTCATGTCATTCTCCTTGTCGTCTGAGTAGACGGACAGAAAACGCACTTTCCCTGACTTTCAACGCGCCTCCAGATACTCCATCGCCCGCTCCAGCACCTCGTCTTTTCCCGCCCGGATGCCCGCGCGGGTGGGGGCGGCTGCGATGTCCGGGGTCAATCCGATCCTTTGCAGTTGGCGGCCGTCGGCGTGGCGGACGTCGTGGCCGGTGAAGCCGACGTGGATGCCGCCGGGCAGGGTGAAGCCGGTGACGTCACCGTTTGCGCCAGCGGTCGCGGCGCCGATGAATTTCGTTCCGTTCGCCGCCTCGTAGAAGAGGCCGGAGTGCTCGGACTGGCTGATCGCGCGGTCGTCGATGATCATCACCACCGGCGCGGTGTACAGCTCCTTGCCTGGGCGGAGCAGCGGCAACGACTGGGAGAAGAAGAAGCCGGCGTCTCCCTCCTCCGCCGACACGACCCCGACTTGCGGGCGCCGGAACTGGGCGCCGATCTTCGCTGCTTTGGTGTTGATGTAGGGCGCGATGGACCAGGCGGTGCCCTGCGGGTAGCCGCGCATGTCGAGGATCAATCCACGGGTTCCCTTCAGGCGCTCGAACATGCCGTCCACCTCGGAAATCTTGAGGCTCGTCAGGTCGGCGTAGCCGAGATTCCCGGGCAGGATGCGCACGGCGTCGCCGGCCGGCGGCGGTGGCGCGACAGCTTTGGGATCTCGCGTCAGCCGCACCTCGCGCAGGTCACCGCCGGGGCTCTGGACGGAGAGCACGGCGGGGCCCGCCGGACCGAGCAGGAGATACCGGCTGCAAATCTTGTTCACCAGAGCCGCTTTGGTGGAGGCGGTGACATACCGCGACAGCCGTTCGATGCGCGCCGGCACGGGCTCGCCGTCCACACTCATGATCGCGTCACCGGGTGCGATGCCTGCCGCCTTGGCTTCGTCGCCCCCGACCGCCGTCACCACGGCGGCCTCTTCGACCCAGCGCAGCGTGAGCGGCAGCCGCGCCGTACCGAAATACTTGACGATCTCGGGGTGACCGTAAATGCTCGTGTGTCCGTCGGTCACATGGGCCATCATCGCGAGCACGGCCAGAGCATAATCGCGCGCGGACTCCGCCTTCTCCATCGCCGCCAGAGACTCGGGCAACACCGCATCCCAATCGTCGAGCAGGTGGAGATAGGGATAGAAAAAGTGGATGACGTTCCAGGCCCGGATCACCGCGAGGCGGCGGTGAGAGAGGTCGGGAGCCAACATCTCGGGATAGGTCTTGTCCGGACGGAAGACCGGCCCGGGCAGCGGCGCTACGGCAGCAGCGTGCGGGACCTGCCCCCATCCGTCTTTCTTGAGCTCCGCCACTGCCGCGGTGAAATCTCCGGTGGCGTCGGCATGGAGGCCCGGCCAGCCCTCCATCGGAACGATTTCGCTCACCCGCACCTGGGCGGTCAATCCCTCTCCCAGCGAGACCGGGCGCGCGCTCACCACCTCATCCTCCGCGAGCGCGCCGCCATCGATCACGATCCGGGCGTCGCCCACCGACTGCAGCGCGAGCGCCACAGCCGGCAGCCTGGTCCAGCGGTCTACCAGAAAAACGATCCGTTTGGTGCCGAGAGCGTTCGGGTCCGGAGCAAAGGACTGCGCGGAGACGGTGACCAAGCTCTCGTAATAGCCGCCGGAGGAAGATCCATCCTGCGGCTCGTAGCCGGAGCGCTGGACAAAGCGCTGGCTCGGCGCCCGGCACGGCCGGCTGACCAGCGTGTAGCTGAGCTCCGCCAGGCCATACGAAAAGAGCTCGCCCCCGGTGCCGCCATCCTCATCGGGACCGCTGCGCAAATCGACGATCACCGCCTGCGCCTGGAAGAGATCCTTGAATGCGGCGTTGATGCCGTTCATGAAGTCGCGGTTGCCCATGGACTGCGTCCCGGAGCCGAGGTCCAGCACCACGGTGCCGTCGTCCAGATGGCGGGTGAGCGATGCCGGAGCCGCGGGAGCTGCGGGAGGTGCTGGAGGTGTCGCCGCTCCCGCGACTTTCACCGGCAGCACCCGCGTCACCGGATCGCCGAGCGCGTCGAGCAGGCTCTGCACCGCCGCCCCATACTCCTCCCGGCTCTTCGCCGCCTCCACCCGCGGCAGCGCCGCCACCAGCGCGGCGTCCCAGTCGATCTCCCGATACAAGAGATAAGGATGGAGATAGCGCACCGTGCCCCACAGGCGGCCGACCTGGACCAGCCGATCGAGCGTCAGGCTCGGCTGGACCGCCTGGATCGCCGGCACGGGCTCCGCGGCGAAGGCAGGCAGGGAGAGAAGGAAGACGGCAAGGATGAGACAGCGGATCGCGGACAGCTTCATGCGTAGCCTGGCCTTTCTTACGTGCTTCTCATTCTATGGCATCAGGCATACCGGGCGCGCTTCACTCATCCTGATAGGGGTAGGGAGTAAACTGGAGGGATGCGCGCGCCTCAGATTCCCGTCGCTCTCTCCCTGCCGATGCGGTCAGCCGTGCTTGCCTTCCGCCTCGACTCCTTCTAATACCGAACGCGCCGGCGATCGTCTTGCAGAGAGAAGACCGGAGAAGAGATGAAACGACAGATCCTTGGAATCCTCGGCCTGCTGCTGACCGCCGCGCCGCTGCCGGCGGTGACCCAGCCGCAGAAGCCTCCGGCGGCACAGAGCGAGGCGGCGGCAGAAAACGACAGCGATCCGAGCGAAACGCTGCGCCATCTCGGCGCTGTCCAGATCCAGTCGAGGCAGTACGACGCCGCGATCGAGACCTTTCGGAAGATCATCGCGCTCGACGAGAAGGACTTCGGAGCGGAGGACCCCCAGATCGCCGGTGACCTCCTCTTTTTGAGCGGCCTGCTCCAGGCCATCAACCGTTTCCCCGAAGCCGAGGCGCTCCTCCGCCGCATGCTCGCGATCGATGAGAAGGGCCTCGGACCAGACCATCCGGATGTCGCGATCGCCCTCTCCAGCCTGTTCCATCTCCTGCGCACCACCGGCCGCTTCGCCGAAGCAGAGCCGCTGATCCGCCGCGCTCTCGCCATCGACGAGAAGCACTTCGGGCCGGACGACGTCCACGTCGCGGCGGACCTGATCGAGCTGACCCAGATGCTGCAAGCCAGCAACCGCCTCACCGAGGCCGAGCCGCTCATCCGCCGGGCGCTTGCCATCAACGAGAAAAAACTCGGCCCGGACGACCCTGCCGTCGCGGTAGCGGCCAACGAGCTGGGCCAGCTCCTCCAGGCCACGAGCCGCTTCACCGAAGCCGAGCCGCTGATGCGCCGCGCGCTCGCCATCGACGAGAAAGCTCTCGGACCGGAGCATCGGGACGTCGCCCGGGACCTCAACAATCTGTCTCTGCTCTTCTACGCCACCAACCGTGCCGGCGAGGCCGAGCCGCTGATGCGCCGGGCGCTGGCGGTCAACGAAAAGAGCCTGGGACCGGACAACCCGCGCGTCGCCGCCTGCCTCAACAATCTGGCCGCGATGCTCCAGGCCAGGATGCAGCTCGACGAAGCCGAGCCGTTGATCCGCCGCGCGCTCGCGATCGAAGAAAAGGTTTTCGGACCGGACCACACCAACGTCGCCATCGATCTTTCCAACCTGGCCACGCTGCTCCAGCAGAAGCTCCGCTTCACCGAAGCGGAGCCGCTCTTCCGCCGGGCACTCGCCATCGAAGAAAAGAGCCTGGGACCGGACCACCCCGACGTCGCGATCGGTCTCGGCAGCCTGGCCGGCCTGCTGGCCGCCACGAACCGCGTCGCCGAAGCCGAGCCGATGATGCGCCGCGCGCTCACTCTCCTTCTCGACCTCGCGCGCAACACCGGCTACGAGCGTCCGGAGCTGGCCACGGTGTTACAGAGCTACCGGACACTGCTCCAGCAGATGGGCAGGACGGACACCGAGATCGAGGCAGCGATCGATGCGCTGGTCGGCAAGCGGATATGATCGCCGGCCGGCGGTTCAAAAAACGGAAGTGATGAAAAAGGCCGGCGGGACGCCAGCGCTCCCAGGGCGATCTTCGCTCGTTAGGGAAACCGGCAAACTTACCCTTTTCATTCGCCTCATCCTCATTGCTGTTTACCGGTCTCCTCGTACCGCCCCAAGAGCTCTGCATTCCAACGGATCCACGATGGCGCCGACTGCCCGCTACCTTGCGGCGCCCGGCTGAAGTCGGCGATCCGCCGTTCGAGGTCTTTCTTGCGCGCCGGATCGGTGGTCTGCGCTTCTTCGGCTTGCAGGCGGCGGATGTAGGCGAGGCGGCTGTCCGCGATGCGGTGATCGAGGCGCTCGGTGAGGCGGGCGGTCCTCGCTTCGCGGATGCGGTCGCGGACCCAGGCCATCTCTTTGGGATTGAGACCCAGCTCCTGCGCCGCGCGCAGGTCGGCGGTGGCTCCCAGCTCGGGCGCGGCGCCCTGGGATGCGACGGCGCGGATGCGGCGCGAGCGCTCTTCCAGCTTCAGATAGCTGCGGATCTCGGGCTCGGTGAGATGGCCGTCGGCGGGGGGCTTGAACTCCGCCTTGGCCACTTCCTGCAGCAGGACGGCGGTGCTCTTCTGGCTGAGGCGCTTGCGGATCGTCGCGTCGTCGTCTGACGGGGCACGGCGACAGGCGGCGAGGACGACAGCCAGGAGAAGCACAGTGCCGGTGCCCCGTGCCATGCGGGTCACTCCGTCCGCTTGCGCACCACCAGGCGGACCGGCACGCCGGGGAGGTTCAGCTCTTCGCGCATGCGGTTCTCCAGATACCGCCGGTAGTGATGGTTTCTCGGCAGCATGCGGTTGCAGAAGAGCATGAAGGTGGGCGGCGCGGCGGCGACCTGGGTGGTGTAGTAGAGCTTCCAGGGTGCGCCGGAGAGCGCCGGCGGGCTGACTCTCTTGATGGCGCTCTCGAAGATGCGGTTGAGCTGGCCGGTGGTGAGCCGCAGGTTGTAGCCTTCGAGCGCCTGGTCGATCGGCTTCCAGAGCTTTTCGATGCCGCGGCCGGAGAGGGCGGAGACGTTGACGCGGCCGGGGTCGGCGAGGAGCTCGTTGAGCTTTTCGGTGGAGCGTTCCAGCTTCTCGCGCGCGTCTTCATCAAGCAGATCCCATTTGTTCATCGCGACGACGGCGGCGCGGCCGAGCTCCCAGATGGTGCCGGCGATTGCCATGTCGCCGCTGGTCACCCCTTGCGAGGCGTCGATCACCAGCACCGCCACCTGCGCGCGCTCGATCTGCCGCCGCGCCATCATCACCGCCAGCTCTTCCGGCTGGCCCGAGGTCTGGCTGCGCCGCCGGATGCCCGCGGTGTCGACCAGAAGATAGGACTTGCCGTCGCGCTCGACCAGGGTGTCGACCGGATCGCGGGTGGTGCCGGCGACCGGCGAGACGAGCGCCCGCGGCAGGCCGGAGATCTTGTTGAGCAGCGACGACTTGCCGACGTTGGGCCGGCCGACGATGGCGACGGTCGGCGCTTCGGGCTGCGGTCCTTCCGGCTGCTCGGGGAGCGCGAGGGCGAGCGCCTCGCGGAGGTCCTCGACGCCGCTGCCGTGCTCGGCCGAGAGGAGGAGCTGCTGGCCGATGCCCAGGCGGTAGAATTCGGGAAAACGCTCCCGCGCCTCGCGGGTGTCCGCCTTGTTGACCACCAGAAGGACCGGCTTGTTGACGCGCCGCAGCCGCTCCCAGACCTCTTCGTCCGCGGACACCAGCCCCACCTTGCCGTCGACCACGAAGAGCAGCAGGTCGCTCTCCTCGACGGCGAGGAACACCTGCTGGCTCAATCCGAGCGGATCATCCGCCTCTTTCATCAGGCCGCCGGTGTCGATCACCTGGATGTGGCGCTCGCCGACCAGGTCGGCGATTCCGGTGATGCGGTCGCGGGTGACGCCCGGCATGTCGTGGACGATGGCCTGCCGTTTCCCCACCAGGCGATTGAAGAGAGTCGACTTGCCCACGTTGGGACGGCCGACGATGGCGACGGTAGGGGTCAGAGACATAGGAGGGGGATTGTATCCCGAGGGGGATGCCGCGGTGGGAAGTCGCAGTGGCGTGACGGTCGGACGCAGTGGCAACACAGCCGTACGTCATGGCGTCACTGCCGTGCGCGGTGGCGTCATGGTCGTGCGCAGTGCAGTCACAGTCGCACGCGATGCAGCCACGGTCGTACGAAGTGCAGTCACAGTCGTACGAAGTGCAGTCATGGTCGTGCGCAGTGCAGTCATGGTCGCACGCGGTGCAGTCACAGTCGTGCGTAGTGCTGTCATGGTCGCACGCAATGCAGTCACGGTCGGGCGTGGTGCAGTCACGGTCGCACGCAGTGCGGTCACTGCCGTGCGCAGTGCTGTCACGGTCGTGCGTAATGGCATCACGGTCGTGCGCAGTGCTGTCACGGTTGAACGGGGTCCTACGGCCGGCACTCCCCACCTTTCTCATACCCCGCGAGCCGCGCCTTCATCTTCTCGATCTGCGCCGGCGGGCCGGCCGCCGCGGCCTCCACTGCGATGCGCTGCCAGCGGGCGGCTTCGGCGCAGTCGCCGGCTTCGGCGTTGGCCAGGGCCACGGTTTCGGCGTGGGTGGCGGTGGGTTGGGCTTTCCAGACGGCGAAGGCGAGGGTGCGGGCGCGGGCTCCGTCGCGGAGAGTGCGGTCCGGACAGGCGGCGAGGAGGCGCGCCAGGGCGGAGGTGAGGAGGCCGCTCTGCGGCAGGGCGCGCAGTCCTTCTTCGAGCTTTTCTTGCGCCGGGCCGTAGCGCTCCAGGCGCACCAGGGTTTCGGCTTCTCCGACGCGAGCCCGCTCGTCGGCGGGTGCGAGGGCGACGGCACGGGCGTATTCGGGGAGGGCTTCTTCCGGATGGCCGCCGTCGCGCAGCACCTGGGCGAGAGCGCGGTGGGCTTCGGCGTCCTGCGGGAGCGCGGCGGCCGCGGCGGCGAGGTGGTCGCGGGCTTCGGAGGATGGGCCGTCGAGGGCGAGGAGAGCTCCGAGATTGAAATGGGCGGTCGCGTTCGCCGGATCGCGGCGGAGGGCCTGGCGCAGCTCTTCGATGGCGGCGGCGCGGTCGCCGAGATTCACCAGCGAGGCGGCGAGGTTGATCCTGGCCTCGACGCTGTCCGGCCGGTCGGCGAGGAGGGCGCGGTAGAGATCGGCCGCTTCCGTATACCGGGCGTTTTGATACGCCGTTTTCGCCCGCGCCAGGCGGATTCTTTCGCCGCTGCGCAGCGCATCGAGCGCGTCGAGCAATGGATCGGGCGGACGGGCTCCCACCTGCCCCGCCTTGGCGAGATGCTCCGCGGCTTTGGCGGCATTCTCAGCGTTGCCGAGGCCGCGGTAGGCCTGGGCGAGGAGGTAGTGCAGCCGGTTCGCGCCGGGGAGCGCGGCGAGGGCGGTTTCCAGAAGGCCGGCGGCGGCGGAGTAGTCCCGCCGGTCGAGCGCCGTCTGTCCCAGGAGCGCTTGGGCCGCGGCGCAGGCGGGATCGGCGGCGAGAGCTTGCCGGGCGAAGGA
Source organism: Thermoanaerobaculia bacterium (assembly GCA_036264355.1). Lineage (GTDB taxonomy): Bacteria > Acidobacteriota > Thermoanaerobaculia > Multivoradales > UBA5704 > UBA5704. The sequence continues at coordinate 25,198 of DATARD010000197.1, read as the reverse complement.
TTCGGCGTCTTCGGTCTTTCCTTGCAGCCGTGCGATCTCGCCGAGGTGGACGAGCGCCGCGACGTTCTTCGGCGCCAGCTCCACAGAGCGCCGATACGCCACGGACGCTTCGTCCAGCCGCCCGGCGTCCTGGAGCAGGACTCCCAGCGCATGCGGCCAGCGGGGATCGGCCGGAGCGAGGCGCGCCGCGTTGCGGTAACCGGCCTCCGCCGGCTCGCGCAGACCATAGGCGTGGTAGAGCATGCCGAGGTCGCCATAGGCCGCGGCGCGCTGCGCCGGATCGGCGTCTGCCGCGAGACCGGTCAGCCGCTCCTGCGCCCGGGCGATCTGCTCCCCCACTGTATCTTCCAGGGGACGGCTCCCCTCGACCAGCGTCGTATAGGCGCGCAACGGCGGCGGTGGGAAGACTTCGACCTTGCCATCCGGCCAGGTGACCCGCACCTCGATGATCTCCGACGCCGCCGTCGAATCGCCCAGTCCCACCAGGACGCGCGGATCGCTCGCCGAGGCGTAGCTGCCGTCGGTCGCCGCGCGGCGCCAGAGGGTGGAGGCTCCTTTGCGGACGACCGCCACCAGCGCGCCCAGCATGTCGCGCTCCGCCTTGGCGCCGGGGGGCCGGCCGACCAGGCGCAGGCCGAGCCAGGGGTTGTGGTTGCCGACTTCGTTCACCAGCAGGCGCGCCGGGCCGTTGGCGTTGACGATCAGGACGTCCATGTCGCCGTCGTTGTCGATGTCCCCGAACGCGGCTCCCCGGCCGACCTCGGCGCGCTGAAAGGGCTCCCCCATCGTGCGGCTGACGTCCGCGAACCGGCCGTTCTCCATCTGGCGGAGCATCTGGTGCGTCTGGGCGTAGGGGAACGGATCGCCACGCTCGGCCTGCGCGTCGATCAGCCGCACCGCGCCGTTGACCGCCAGGAGATCGAGCCGGCCGTCGTTGTCGTAGTCGATCCAGCCGGTGCCGAAACCGGTGAAGGGGAGATTCGCTGCGGCGATTCCGGACGGGACGGTGCGGTCGTCGAACAGGCCGGGGCTGCCGTTCCTGCTGAGATTGACCCACAGCGTGCTCGACTCGCCCGCGATGTGGGTCACGAACAGGTCGAGATCGCCGTCGCCGTCGAAATCCCCGGCGGCGATCCCCATGTTGGCCTGCACCTTGCCGTCGGCGTTGACGGCCACTCCCGCCGGGAGCGCGATCTCCTGGAAGGTCAGGTCACCACGATTCTTCCAGAGGAAGTTCTCCATCCCGTCGTTGGCCACGAAGACGTCGGGCAGGCCGTCGCCGTCGAAGTCCGCCACCACCACGCCCATTCCCCGTCCGGCCTTGCCGGCGATCCCGCTGCGCGTCGAAAGATCCTCGAACGTGCCGTTGCCGCGGTTGTGCAGCAGGTGGTCGGGAGTGGGTGGAAAGGAGGACGGTCCGCAGTAGTCGCGCCGGCTGCTCGCGGCGTAGCAGACGACGTTGTGATCGATCGAGAAGTCGACGTAGTCGGCGATGTAGAGATCGAGCCAGCCGTCGCGGTCCAGATCGGCGAACGAGGCGGAGAGGCTCAGCCGCGGATCGTCCGCGCCGGCGGCCTGGGTCACCTCGGTGAAGGTTCCATCGCCGTTGTTGTGCCAGAGCTGGTTGGAGCCGAAGTTGAGGACGTAGAGATCCACCCAGCCGTCGTTGTCGAAGTCGCCGGCCGCGACGCCGATCCCATAGCCCAGGGCCTTGATGCCGCTCGCCGCGGTGACGTCGACGAAGCGCGGCGTGTCGTGGCGGACCCCATTGACGATGAGGTCGTTGCGGAACAGCCGCCCGCCGGCCGGAGTGATCGGGTGCGCTCCGGCGGTCTTCCCCGGCGTCTCCGGCTCCAGCACGGTGCCCTGGACGATGAACACGTCGAGGTCGCCGTCGTTGTCGTAGTCGAACAGCGCCACGCCGCCGCCGACGATTTCCGGATAGTAGAGCTGGCCGGTCGATCCGGTGTCGTAGCGGAAGTCGAGCCCCCATTCAGCGGCACGGTCGACGAACGGGCTCGCGGGGGGCGGAACGGAAGATCCCGGGATCGCAAGGAGCGATCCTGCCAGGACGGCGCAGATGCGGAGCAGCGCGGAGCAGGACATCGAGTTGGATGATAGTGCCCGCCTTGCCCGCAAACCAGAGGGAGTGCTATAACTGGGAGTCTTCAGGGAAGAGCCACGGAGGACGAAGTGAGCCGGTCGATCGAGAATTTCCGCCCCGCGGCGCCACGTTGCGCCGCCTTGATCCTGGCGCTCGCCCTGGCGTTTGCCTGTGCGTCCTGCAACTCGAAGAATCCCGTGGCTCCTGAAACCCCGCTGCCTCCCGGCGGCGGCGGTCCCGGCAGCGGCACCTACACCATCACCCTGACCGCCTCGCCGGCGCAGCTCGTCGCGGGATCAACCGACGGGACGACGCTGACCGTCACCGCCACCAATGCGAGCTCCCAGTCGCCGCCCGACGGCACCCCCTGCGCCTTCAGCACCAGCCTGGGGAGCTTCGATCAGACCAAGGCGCTGACGCTCACCACCATCAATTTCTCCGGCGGCAAGGCGGTGGCCACGCTCTTCCCGGGCACCACCACCGGCACCGCCACCGTCCTCGCCCAGATCGACACCAGCTCGCGGCAGCTCAGCGTCCCGATCCGCGCCGCCGACCAGACCTTCTTCATCGCCTCGATTTCGCCAGCCTCGGGCAAGCCGGACGGCGGCACGCCGGTCACCATCACCGGCGCCGGCTTCGTGCAGACCATGCGGGTGACCTTCGGCGGCATCGCGGCCACGACGTTGAACTACGTCTCGGCCACCCAGCTCACCGCCAGGACGCCGCCGCCGCCCTCGGTGGTGGCCGCCGGCACGGCGATGGCGGTGGACGTCACCGTCTCGAAGGCGAGCGGCGCCTCCACGGTCAGCGACACCCTGCCGGGCGGTTTCATCTACGCCAACAACGGCAACGGCGAGACGCCGGTGATCTTCTCGGTGGCCCCGGCCCTGGGCAGCAACGACGGCGGCACGACGCTGGCCATCTCCGGCTCGGGGTTCGTGTCCCCGGTCGCGGTCAAGCTCGGCACCTCGGCGCTCGGGTACGTCACCGCGTCGGTGTCCGCGTCGTCGGACAGCTCGATCACCGCGGTCACCCCGGCGGCCTCCGCGAAGCTGCAGGGCCAGGCGGTCGACGTGGTGGTCACCAACTCGGGCTCCGGCGCGTCGGCGACGCTCAAGAGCGGGTTCCAGTACCAGAACACCCAGTTCTTCATCTCATCCGTCTCGCCGACCAGCGGCCCGTACACCGGCGGCACCGCGGTCAAGATCTTCGGCCAGGGTTTCGTGAGCCCGGTCGCGGTCAACCTCGGCGGCATCGCCCAACCGAACCCGACGGTCATCTCGTCGACGGAGATCGACCTCACCACCGCCGCGGCCACGGTGACCGCATGCAATCCGCCGAGCGGCACCGTCTCGGTGACCAACCTGTCGACCGGCGCGAAGGCCACCAGCACGTTCAATTTCACCTACACGGTGACCTCGCCGCGCCTCACCTCGCTGTCCCCCGCGTCGGGCAAGCAGGTGGGAGGAGAGGCGATCACCCTGAACGGCAGCGGCTTCGACAGCTCCGGGCGGGTGACGTTCGGCAGCGCGACCAGCCAGTCGGTCAACGTGGGGGCCACCACGACCGCCACGGCCCCCGCCTTCACCGGCACCCTGTTGACCGAAACCTGTGACGACAACCACGACGGCGTCACCGGGAAGCGCAACCTGCCCACCGCGGTCGACGTGACCTTCGCCAGCCTCGCCACCGGTTGCAGCGACACCCTGGCCAAGGGCTACACCTACAATCCGACCGACACCAGTTGCATCGGCGACTCGGGCAGCGGCGGCGGCTCGCCGCCGGTCGCCGATTTCACCTTCCGCAACTCGAACTTCGTCGCCGGCGCGGTGGACTTCTTCGACACGTCGACCAACAACCCGACGCAGTGGACCTGGGACTTCGGGGATCCGACCAGCGGCTCGAGCAACGTCAGCCAGGATCAGAACCCGATCCACACGTTCATGGGTGGCAACAAGACCTACCAGGTCCGGCTGACCGCCAAGAACGCGGCGGGGACCGGCACGGTCCAGAAGAGCGTGACGATCCCGCTGCCGCCGTAGCCCGGCGCCGTCTCTCCGCTTAGCCCGCGTGACCGGCGGCTGCCCCGGCGAACACCGCGGCCGGCAGGTCGGATTCGATCTTGCCGTAATCCAGCTTGAGGATGCGGTCGGCGACGTGGAAGTAGTGGTCGTCGTGGCTGATCACGAACACCGTCTTGCCGCGCGCCTTGAGCTCGGGGAGGAGGGCGAGGTAGAAGACCTCCTTGAACACCGGGTCCTGGTCCGCCGCCCATTCGTCGAACAGATAGATCGGCCGGTCTTCGAGGTAGGCGGTCATCAGCGCCAGGCGCTTGCGCTGCCCCTGCGACAGGTCGATGGTGGAGAGGACGCCGTCGCGCACCTCCACCTTCTGCTCCAGGAGGAGGCGGCGCAGATAGCCGCGCGCCGCGTCGTCGAGCGCGTCGGCGTCGAGGCCGAGGAGCTTCTCGAAGACGAAGAAGTCGGAAAACACCACGGCGAAGTGCTCGCGGTACTGCTCGCGGTTGTCGTCGGTGATCGTTTCGCCCGCGAAGCGCACTTCGCCCGCCTCCGGCGCATAGAGGCCGAGGACGAGCTTGGCGAGAGTGGTCTTGCCGCTGCCGTTGCCGCCGACCAGGAAGACCAGCTCGCCCGGCACGAAGGCGAGGTCGATCGGTCCGAGCAGGAAGCTCTCCTCCTCGTTCTCCCGCCGGTAGCTGTGGGTGATGCCGCGCAGCTCCAACCGCCCCCACCCGCTGGTCACGGCGCGCTCCACCGCCATCTCCCGCTCGTGGCTGTTGGCTTCGAGCTCAAAGCCGAGCTGCTCGACGGTGCGCATCGAGGCTGAAGCGCGCCCGAGGGTGGGCAGCATGTTCATCAGGACCTCGAGCGGCACCATGAGCTGGAAGAGGATCACCGTGAAGCTGAGGAGGATCCGCTGGTCCATCGCCTGGAACCGCGGCAGGCCGAAGATCAGGAGGCCGAGGACCACGTAGACCAGCGCCTGCCCCCAGCTCGCCGCGGCGGCGAAGATGATCGAGCCGGCCCGGTTCTCCTCCTGGAACGCCAGCGCCGCGCTCTCCACCTCGCCGACGAACGCCCGGCGCCGCCGGCGGTGCATCTTGAGCTCCTTCGTCCCCTCGGTGAGCGCGCGGATCTGTTTCACCAGCCCGTCGTAGAGTCCCCGCGCCTTGAGCATGTGGGCGAACCCCCGGATCACCGGGAGCTGGTAGGTGATGACACCCAGCACGATGAAGCCGAAAACCTCCAGCATCACCTTCGGAGACAGCCAGGCAAGGTAGATCAGACAGCTCACCACGACCGACAGATGCATCAGCAGGAGCGGGATCCCGGTGATCGAATCGACGATGACGTTGATGTCGGTGGTGAGCGTCGCCAGCAGCCGGTGCGGTCCGAGCTTCTCCAGGTGGCGCAGCGGCGCGGCCAGGATCGACCGGGTCAGGCGCAGGCGCAGATCGACCAGGCTCTTCAGCGTGAGCTCGATGAGCAGCTTCTGGGACAGGAACCGGAATCCCGGCAGCATCACGCAGCAGGCCACGAACAGCCAGGGGACGAGCGTGGGACCGGCACCCTTGCGGGTGAGCTCCCGGGTGATCAGCGCCATCATGCTGGTGCTGGCGACACCGCTCACCGCGCCGGCGACCGCGACGACGATGATCGTGAGGCGCGCAAAGCGGATGTCTTTCGACAGACGCAGAAGGTAGGCCAAGAGCCGGAAAACGTCTCGCATAGGATCCACGTACCGCCGCCACAGCCCGGCTCCAGACGCGGAGCCGGTCCTGACAGATGGGGAGATTGTAGCCGGGATCAGACCGGCCGGGATCAGACCGGCCGGGCTCAGACCAGAAGCACGAGCGCCACCCCGGCTCCCATCAAGGCCACCGCCGCGACCTTGTGCAGGGTCACCGCCTCGGCGAACAGCAGCCGTCCGAGGAGCACGGCGAGGAGATTGCCGATCCCCCGCTTCAGGGTCTCGACGAGGCCGACCCAGAGATGCTGCATGGCGATCAGTTGCAGCCCGAGGGCCGCGGCGCTCACCACCAGGGAAGCGGCGAACGGGCCGCGCACCGTGCGCACCTCGGCCAGCTCGCGCAACCGCCCCTGGGCTGCGAGGCCGGCGAGCGTGCCGAGGGCGACGCCGGCGTTGAGCACCAGGCCGTGGAACGGCCCGCTCGCCCGTTCCAGCGACAGCTTGTCGAGCGGGATCGCCAGCGCCCAGAGAAACGCCACCGCCACCATCCACAAGGCGCCGATCTCATGCCGCCAGGAGCGCAGCTCCGCGCTCGGTATCCTCCCCGACACATTGAGCCAGATCGCACCGGCGACGACCATCAGGATACCGAGCCCCTGCACCCAGGTCGGCCGCTCGCCGAGCAGCGGGATGGCCAGGAGGGCGGTGAACGCGGGGGTCAGCGACAGCAGCGGAATGGTGACGCTCAACGCCGTCTTGCGCAACGCCGCGATGTAGGCCACGTTGGCCGCGATGTTGAGGACCACCGAGGCGAGCGCCGGAACCGCGTACCCCGGCTGTACGATCGGCATCCCGTCCACCATCACCCACACCGCGAACAGGGGGACCGAGGCCAGGGTGAGCAGGCAGATCAGGGTCAGCGGCGCAATGCGGTCGGCCAGCAGCTTGCGGAGCGCGTCGAAGCCGCCCCAGGCAAGGCTGGAGACGACGACAATGAGCAGGGCGCCCGGGGAGGCCGACATGAAGGTGCGCGCATCATAGGGCCTTTTTCCCCAGACGCCAACCCGGCTGCGGCTGCTCGAGATCGAATTGGCGGCGGCGGGCGCGCAGCACGTCGGTGCGGGTGCAGATGCCGGCCAGCCGCCCGTCCGGACCGGTCACCGGCACGTGCTCGATCCCCTCCTCCAGCATGCGGTGCAGCGCCGCGAGCACCGGATCGTCCGGGCGGACGGTCACCACGTCGCGGCTCGCCACGTCGCGCACCGGGGCGTCGAGGTCCGCGCCTCCCGGCTGCCGCAGCAGGTCGCCCCGGGAGACGATCCCCAGGCAGTGCCCCGCTTCGTCCACCAGCGGATAGGCGCTATGGGGTCCGGCGGCGAGGCGGCGGCGCGCCTCGCCCACCGTCGCGGCGGCCGGCAGCGTCTCGACCACCGGCGTCATCACCTCGCGCACCAGCGTCGAGCGCAAGACGTCCACCTCGTACTCCGTCTGCACCCGCAGGCCGCGGCGCGCCAGCTTCTCGGTCATCAGGCTCTCGCGCATCAACGCCGCCGCCACCAGGTCCGCCACCACCGCCGCCAGCATCAACGGCAGGATGACGTGATAGTCCCGCGTCAGCTCGAAGAGGAAGACGATCGAGGTGAACGTCGCGCGGGTGGAGGCGCCGAACACCGCCGCCATCGCCACCATCGCGAACGCGCCGGGCGTGATGCCACCCGCCACCCCGGGCGCCACGGCTCGCAGCGCGAAGCCGAACAGGCTGCCGAACGAGCCGCCGATCAAAAGGAGCGGCGCCAGCGTGCCGCCGGAGGTGCCCGATCCCAGGGCGAGCCACCAGGCCACCAGCTTGGCGAGCGCCAGGACGGCGATGACGCCGACGGTCAAACGGTCGTTCAGCACGTCACCGATCGCGTCATAGCCGACGCCGAGCGCGCGTGGCACCAGCAGGCCGATCGCCGCGAAACCGATCGCGCCGATCACCGGATGCCAGAATTCGCTCACCGGCAGCCGGCGGAACCCGGCTTCGACCGCGAACAGTCCCTGGCTCACCACCACCGCCACCAGCCCGCAGGCGAGCCCGAGCACGACGAACCAGGGGAGCGACGCCAGGCCGGCGTACACATGCTCCGGCACCGCGAACAGAGGCCCCGAGCCAAACAGCGCCGAGTGGATGCCCGCCGCGACGCTCGCCGCCACCACCAGCGGCACGAAAGCGCGGGTGGAGAATTCGAACAGCAGCAGCTCGATCGCCAGGATGACCGAGGCGAGAGGGGCGCCGAAGGTCGCCGACATGCCCGCCGCGGCGCCGCAGGCGAGCAGGATCTTGCGCTCCGCCGGCGAGACGTGGAGCACCTGGCCGAGCAGCGAGCCGAGCGCGCCGCCGGTGACGATGATCGGCCCCTCGGCGCCGAACGGTCCGCCGGTGCCGATCGCGATCGCCGCCGACAACGGCTTCGCCACCGCCGCCCGCGGCGCGATCCGCGCCTGGCGCATCAACACCGCCTCCATCGCCTCCGGAATCCCGTGCCCGCGGATCACCGGCGCCCAGCGCGCCAGGCACGACACCAGAAACGCGCCGACGATCGCCGCCAGCGGAATCCACGGGCTCGGCGCCAGGGTCTTGAATGAGGGAAGCTCCCAGGAGAAACGTTGAAACAACGTCAGATTGGTGATCAAGCCGATCAAATGCAGCAAAATCCACGCCGCGCCGCCGCCGGCAAACCCAAGCAGCGCAGCAAGGCAGGACAGGTAGAGCAATCGGGACGGTGGGGTCTGTGCAACCATTACAGGGAATCTCCTCCAGGGCCGCGGCGGGAGCCGCGGACGCATCGCAATACGATACATCGTAGCACGACTCAAGTTGCGTTACACTCTGGGCAGAATGGCCCGCGAGCTGACCGACGAGGATTACCAACGTCTCCTGGATCTACGGACCGGGCTCCGCCGCTTCCTGCGCTGGAGCGAAGAGCAGGCGGCCGAAGCGGGTCTGACCGCGGCGCAGCATCAGCTCCTGCTGGCGATCCGCGGGTACCTGAATCCCAACGGGCCGGCCGCTGCCGGCTCCAGCACCGGTCCGACGATCGGCGACGTCGCCGAGACTCTCCTGCTGCGCCACCACAGCGCCGTCGGCTTGGTCGACCGCGCCGTCAAAGCCGGTCTGGTGATCCGCCAGGAAGACGCCAACGACCGGCGGATGGTGCGCCTGCGCCTCACTCCGCTCGGCAATAACCTCCTCAACCTCCTCTCCGCGGCCCACCTCGAAGAGCTCGAGCGGCTCACCCCCCGCATGCTGGAGCTGTGGGCATGAGCCGCACGCTCGGTCTTGTCCTCTGCCTCTTCCTGTCCGGCGCCGCCACCCTCCCTGCCGACACCCCAGACACCACCGCGACCGACTCCGCCAGCCTCGAAGGCGCGATCGTCGGCGAGATCCGGGTGATCAACACGAGCATTTTCGATCCCGCGAAGCCGGGCGAGGACAACCGCCTCTTCCGCCTCGCCGACCGGCTGCACCGCACCACCCGGCCGGAGGTCATCACCCGCCAGCTCACCCTGCAACCCGGCGACCGCTTCACCCATGCGGCGCTCGAGGAGTCCGAGCGCATCCTGCGCGCCAACGACTATCTCTACGACGCCCACATCCGGGTGATCCCGAGCGGCGACGGCATGGTCGACCTCGAAGTCGAGACGCGCGACGTGTGGACCCTCCAGGGCGGCATCTCCTTCAACCGTGCCGGCGAAGCGAACACCGGCAGCGCCCACCTCGAAGACAACAACTTCCTGGGCACCGGCAAGGAAGTCACCCTGCTGCGCGTCAACGATGTCGACCGCACCTCGAACGTCGTCCGCTTCCGCGATCCGAACCTGCTCGGCGGCCGCACCCGGATGACCCTCTCCTACGCCGACAACAGCGACGGCGGACGCAAGCTCTTCGAGATCGACCGCCCGTTCTACTCCCTCGACGCACGCTGGGCGACCGGCCTCCAAAGCATGCTCGACAACCGCGTCGAGCCGTTCTACGAGCTCGGCCGCATCACCCAGCGCTACCGCCACGAGCAGGACTTCGCCGAGGTCTACACCGGCCTCTCGCCGGGGCTCGCCGACGGCAGCACCCATCGCTGGCGCCTCGGCTACACCTACGACCGGCAGCGCTTCGAGCCCTACGGCAGCCTCGATTCGACGGACATCATTCCGGCCGACCGCAAGCTCTCCTATCCCTGGCTCGGCTTCGAATACGTGCAGGACGGCTTCGTCACCGAGCACGGCCTCGACCGCCTGCAACGGGCCGAGGACCTGAACCTCGGCAAACAGCTCCACGCCCGTTTCGGCTGGTCGACCCCGACCCTCGGCGGCGACGTCACCCGCCTGATCTTCGAAACCGGCGCCACCGCGGGCTGGCGGCCCGGTCCGCGCCAGCTCTTCCTCGCCTCGGTCGAGGGCTCCACCCGCTGGCGCAACCAGCAAACGGAAAACCTCCTGGCCGGCGGCACCCTGCGCTACTACGTGCGGGATTTCGGCAACAACGTCTTCTATGCCGCCGCCGAGGGCGAATTCGGCCAGCGCCTCGACGCCGAGAACCAGATCCTCCTCGGCGGCGACAACGGCCTGCGCGGCTATCCGCTGCGCTACCAGTCCGGCGACCGGCGCATCCTGTTCACCCTGGAGCAGCGCTTCTTCAGCGACCGCGAGTACTTCCACCTGCTGCACGTGGGAGCCGCCGTCTTCTTCGACGCCGGGCGCGCCTGGTATGACACCTTTCCCGATCCCTACTTCTTCCCCACCGAACGCCCGCTGCTCAAAGACGCCGGAATCGGCCTCCGTCTCGGCTCCAGCCGCTCCTCCAGAGCCGCCATGGTCCACCTCGATCTCGCCTTCCCCCTGAACGGCGATTCGAGCATCAAACGGGTGCAGTGGCTGGTGACGACGAACGAAACGTTCTGAGAGCGATCTACGAAGGCAGCAGCACGACTTTCGTACACCCCTCCAACCGGCGGTCGAAGAGATCGTAACCGCGCGGGCCTTCGGCAAGAGAAAGACGGTGTGAGATCAACGCACCGAGATCGTAGCGGCCGGACCGCACGAGAGGCAGCAGACGCTCGACATAGCGGCGGGCGGGCGCACGGCCGGCGCGATAGGTGAGGTTCTTGTCGTAGGCTTCGCCCGGCGCGAAGGCGAGATGGCTTTCGACATGGACGCCCACGGCGGCGATCGTGCCGCCCGGACGGACGAGGTCGAACGCGAGCCGGGTGGCCTGCGGTGAGCCCACCGCCTCGACCACCGAGTCGGCTCCCCGCCCTTCCGTCACCTCCCGGAGGCGGGCCGGCGCGTCCTCTGCCGCGATATCCACCGGCTCCGCGCCATAGCGCTCCGCAAGCGCCAGCCGCTCGGCGATCGCATCGAGCGCGAAGACCCGCTCGGCGCCCAGCTCGCGGGCGGCGACGACAGCCATCAATCCCACCGGTCCGCAGCCGACGACCGCGGTCACCCCACCGGGAGCCGCGCCGGCCGACTCGGCGCCAAACCAACCAGTCGCGAGCACGTCGCCCGCGAAGAGAGCCAGCTCGGCCGGCGTCCCCTCCGGCACCCGCACCAGCGTCGAATCCGCCAGCGGCACGCGCACCAGCTCCGCCTGCGCGCCGTGCAACCCCTTCCCCTTCTCCACCCAGCCGAAAAGCTGGCCGGAGACACACCGCGCGGTCAATCCGGCCCGGCAGTAGAAACACTCGCCGCAGCTCGTGGTGAACGGGCTGACCACCAGGTCACCGCGCCGGAAACCCGCGACGCCCGCTCCCGCCTCGACGATCTCGCCGGCGAATTCATGACCCATCACCGTCCCCGCGTCGAGCCCGGTCTCCAAACCCCGGTAGACATGGAGATCCGACCCGCACACCGCGGCAGCGCGAACCTGCACGATGACGTCCCCGGGCTCCTGGATCCCAGGATCGGGAACCGCGGTGTGGCGGATCTGGCGGACGGAATCGAAGACGAGGGCTCGCATGAAGCTCGATCATATCGCGAGCCCCGTCTCCCGGGATGTCTACCGGAACAGGTCGGTCATCAGCTTGACGTTGGCGTCGCAGGCATGGTTGAGGCAGGGCAGGCCGAAGGCGCCTTCGAGCGTCTTGAGCAGCGAGAAGTGGGTGTAGAGCTGCCCGTCCTTCACACCGTGGCTGCCGTAGTTCTTGTCCACGATCACCATCACCTGGTTGGTGTTGGGCGCCGTGCTGTAGTCGTTTTCATCCCACATCACGATGATGGCGTTATGCCCCACTTTCCACTGGGCCGACTTCTTGATCGCGGTCACGATCCGCTGCACGGTCGCGTCGCCGCGGAAGATCAGAGCTGGGTTCAGCCCTGCCTGGCTGCCGTCGCTGATCGGATCGAAGTTGCAGAACGCGCCTCCGTTGCCGCGTCCATGCTGGTCATTGCACTGATTCGGCGCGATGAACGAGAAATTCGGCACGCTGGCACGCAGGTCGGCGTAGAGGCCGTTCGCGCCGTCGAAATCGGCGACATTGCTCAGGTTGTTGCCCCGCTCCTTGTTTTCCTGCACGTTCTGGAAGTAGACGAACGGGTTGTGCTTCACCGCGTAGAGCTTGACGACGTCGCCTTGGCTCAGAGGGGGATTGAGAGCCGGTTTGATGGTGCTGAAGTCCGTCGCGTCCGTGTAGAAGCCATCGCTGTAGTTCACTTTGTCGGAGCTGCCGACGGGCAGGCTCTCCTGATAGCTCTTCCAACTGAGTCCGCGGGCGGCCAACTGATCGCCGATCGTCTTGCCGGTCGTGCCAGCGGCTGTCGGAATCGACAGAACGCCATCGATGTTGTTTTCGCCCGGGCTCCCCTGGGTCTCATTCGTCGTATCGACCGCCGGCGTCGCGGCGTCCGTGCCGGTGCCGGCGATCGGGCAGATGGCCGGGGTCGGAGGATTGTCGGTCGCCGCGGTTCCGGACGCCAGGTTGGGTGTGCAACTGCTGTTGTGCCAATCCGGATTGTTGTCGCTCTGCACGCCGAAGTTCGAGCCGCCCACCACTTCCAGATAGTTGGTCAGGCTGGGATGGCCGACAGCAAAGTAGTTCGTCGCCACGTTGGCCGACTTCGCCATCTGGTTGACGAACGGCGCGTTCGGGTTGTTGAGAATCTGACTGTAGCCGTGGTTCTCCATCATGATGAGGAAGACGTGATCCAGATGCGGCACACCTGCCGGAACGTGTCCTTCGCCCGCAAACGCCGAGCCGGCGAACGCGGCTCCCAAGAGACCCAGAATCGCAGCAGTCTTTTTCATGTTCATTCTTTCCCCGGGAAACACCGGATTGAGGAAGCCCGCTTGCGAACGCAAGCGCGCACCGAGCCAGACAGAGGCAGCCTACGAAGGCCGCATTTCAGGCGCGTGACTCAACCGTGACAGATCGGGGACAAGAGGGAAGGGGGGGCACACTGTTCACGACAATTGCATCGGGGGACAATGGCACATGGTCAAGACTCCGGCAGCTCTCTTGGTCACCGGTACCTGCGGAAGCGGCAAGACGACAGTCACCTCCCTGCTTGAGCAGCACGGATGGACGCGCATCAGCGAAGATGAGATCTGGCCACGCCTGTTCGGGAAGAACCGAGGGCCGTTCGGCTCGGCGGAGCACCGAGCCAAGCGCCACCAAGTGCATGAGATCGTCTTTCAACGCGTGCTGTCCGCGTTGGCTGCGGGGCAGCGCGTCGTAATTGATGCGACCGTGCACGAGGCGCCACCGGAGGCGTTTGAGGAGTACCGAGCCTTCTTTGACCACCACGGAATCATCTGGCAGATGCGGATCCTGCACCCTCCGCTCGCGGTTGCCGTGGCGCGGGACGCTGGCCGGCTCCGCGGCTCCCTCGGTGCTGAACGGGTGGCGGAGCTTCATGCGAAGCTCACCGGGCTCGTCTTCCCCAAGTCCTGGTTTCTCGACACGTCCGAGCAGAACCCCGCCGAGACTGTGGAGGAGATCCTCCGCGTTGCTGCCGCCCCCGGCTTTGGAGCCTGATCCGGATCTCGCACCCGTACTTGCGCGTTGCTTCACCCAACGCTACAGTAGTACGCATGTGATGGAGGACGACGCATCATGGCAATAGCAGGACTGCATTTGACGGACCAGGAACAAACAGCACTTGAAACTATGGCGCAGCGCACCGGGAAGACGCCAGCCGAGATCGTCCATGATGCCGTCAAGCAGTTGATCGCGGAGTTCCAGCCTGCCGATCGCTTGAGTCTGCTGCGGCAAGCGCGCGGCATGTGGAAGGACCGGACCGATCTCCCCTCACTGGCCGACCTGCGCCGCGAATGTGACCAGCGGACTGAGCCCGACAATGGCACTGCTGATTGACGCTGACGTTCTTATCGACTACTTGCGCGACTACACCGGCGCGGTCAGCTATGTGGAGGCGTTGCGAGAGCGCCTGCTCGTCTCGGTGGTGACGGTTGCAGAGTTGTACGCTGGCGTGCGGGAAGGCGAAGAACGGTCGCGGCTCGAGCGTTTCCTCCAAGCGTTTGAAATCATCCCACTTGACCAGCACTTAGCGACCCAGGGCGGGCTCTATCGCCGCGACTATGGCAAAAGTCACAATGTGGGGCTGGCAGATGCCCTCATCGCTGCGACCGCGGCGCAACGGCAGATCCCATTGGTGACTCTTAACCGGAAGCACTTTCCGATGCTCCAGGATGTGCTTGTGCCGTACCACAAAACGCAGTCCGATCCCGCACCGAATAAAGGCATGAAGCCGAAGAGCTGAAGCGCGGCTCATGGCCAGAGTTGGACTTATAATTCCCTTAGGTTGGAGAGACGGCGAATGGCGAATGGGGAGTTCACAGGCCAACTGGCGTTTGTTACTGACGCGACAGTAGAGTGTTTTGTCCGGCTGGTCGTATGTTCTTGTCCGTCATTGACTGGAATTTGGCTATTCGGTTCGCACTTCCGGTAGACCTCGTCACGATCTTTGCTGTGCCAGAGCACCTTGCCACGTTGGACTTCCAACGCGTCATTGGTCTCGGGATCTCCAAGCAAGACCCATTCGGCCTCGAATTGCTCTTCAATCTGGGCGGCAGTGACCCAGGAACCCATCCTCTTCACGACGTCCCGATCAACAAACCCGCCAGGAAGACCAGCGTGCCACCGATGACGACCTGCACGGTGGCGCTGAACCATGGCGTGTCCATGTAGCGGTGGCGGATCCAGGAGATGGTGAGGAGCTCGGCGACGACGACTCCGAAGGCGACTCCGGTGGCGAGTCTGAAATTGCTCAGCAGGTACGGGAACGTGTGGCCGAGCCCTCCAAGCGCCGTCATCAGTCCGCAGACGAGACCGCGCATGAGCGGCTGGCCGCGGCCGGTGAGGCTGCCGTCGTCCGACAGGGCTTCGGCGAAGCCCATCGAGATGCCGGCGCCGATGCTGGCGGCGAGGCCGACGAGGAAGGCGTCGTGGCTGCTTTTGGTGGCGAAGGCGGCGGCGAAGAGGGGCGCGAGGGTGGAGACGCTGCCGTCCATCAGGCCGGCGAGGCCGGGCTGGATGACTTGCAGGACGAACAGGCGCCGCTTGGTCTCGTCCTCCTCGGCCCGCACCTGCGGCGTCAGGTGCTCGCTCTGCAGCGATTCGGCGAGCATCTGATGGCCCCGCTCTTCGTTGGCCAGATCGCCCAGGAGCTGGCGGATCGAGGCGTCCGTCGTCTTGGCGGCGGACCGTTCGTAGAAGCGGCGCGTCTCGAGCTCCATCAGGCCCGCCTGCTGGCGGACCGTCTCCAATCCCAGCGGGCGCACCAGCCAGAGCGGCTTGCGCTTGATGAACCCCTTGATGTCGTCCCGGCGGACGTGCGGAATGTGCTCGCCGAACTTCTGCCGGTAGAGCTCGACCAGCCGGTGGCGGTGGCCGTCTTCCTCCTCCCGCATTCTGGCGAACATCTCGCCCGAGGCGGGGAACGACTCCTTCAAACCGTCCTCGAAGTCGCCGTAGATCTTGGCGTCTTCTTCTTCCAGGGCGATGGCGAGGGCGAGGATTTCGCGTTCGGACAGCGACTCGAAGGTACGCATTCCGGCATCCTAACAGAGGACCGGGTCGTCGTTCGAGAGAAGCTCGCGCGGGGCCACTCGCATGCTACAATTGACTTCTGCATACAAGCGAGCGACGCGAAAGGGAGGCGCGACCCTGAGCGACACCGAAGAGAATCTGTCCGGCTCCCAGGAGACGACCCAGTTCGATCGTCCCCCGGAGACGCCCGCGAAACCGCCCGGCGAGGCGCCGGACCGGATCGGTCACTACCGTCTGGAGCGCCGCCTGGGTCGAGGCGGCATGGGAGAGGTCTTCCTCGCCTGGGACGAGCGCCTGAAGCGGTGGGTGGCCCTCAAGCACATCCGGCCGGACTCGGACCAGAGGCAGGACCAGCTCGATCGATTCCTCCTCGAGGCGAGCTCGGCGGGCCAACTGAGCCACTCGGCAATCGTGCAGATCCACGATCTGGTCCCCGACCCTCCCGGCCACGCGATCGTGATGGAGTACGTCGAAGGGGAGACTCTGTGCGACCGCATCGCCGCCGCGGGTCCCCTGCCCGTCCGGGAAGCTCTGCGGCTGGCCCGCGAGATCGCCGAGGGCCTCGCCGCCGCGCACTCCAAGGGGTTCATCCATCGCGACCTCAAAACCGAGAACGTCATCGTCACGCCGCAGGGCCAGCCCAAGATCCTGGACTTCGGCCTGGTCAAACCGATCGAAACGGCGGCCGAGGATCCAGCTCTCACTCGCAAGGGAGTGATCGTCGGCACCTTCCGCTCGATGTCGCCGGAGCAGGCGTGCTGCGAGCCGTTGGACGAACGGTCCGACCTCTTCTCGCTTGGCGTCCTGCTCTACGAGATGCTGTCCGGCCGCACGCCCTTCCGCGGCAAAAAAGACTCCGACACGGTGAGACGGGTGATCGCCGACCATCCGCCCGCGCTGTCCGCGGTGCGCGACAGCATTCCGCAAGGCGTCAGCGACCTCGTCGACCGCCTCCTCGCCAAGTCCCGCGACGACCACCCGCCGAACGCCCGCGTCGTCATCCGGCGCCTCCAGGATCTCGAAGCGAGCCTGCCAGCCTCGAGCTCCGACAGTGTCAGCGAAATGATGACCGCGGAGTGGTCGACCACGGCTCGACCGGACGAACGGCAAAGCCGCCCGCTCACCTCAACGGGAGGCATGTCCGTCAACCGCCGGCGCCGGCATGTCGTGGCGGTGGGGGCGGTGGCGCTGCTGGCAGTGCTTCTGGGCGTGGCGATGTTCATCGTGCGCCGGCCACCGGTCCGGCCGATCCGGGTCATGGTTATGGAGCTTGAAGTGCCAGCCGGCACACAAGATCCCCGGCTTGAGCTCACCGCTCAGGGAGTCCGGGCCGCGGCCAACGCCACTCTCGCGTCCCTCGAAGGCGTGTCCGCGATCGAACCGCTCCGCCAGAGTCAGAAGACCCCGGAAGAGATCGCCAACTCCGGAGGAGCGGATGAAATCATCACCGGCAGAGTGGATCCCAATGGGGAGCAGGGCCGAGTGACCCTCACTCGCGTTCAAGTCAGAGGCAAAGGCAAACAAACCATCGACAAAACCCTTCCCTTTGATGTCCGGATGGGCTCGGCAGACCTCCCCTTGCTGATCAAAGCTGTGGCAAAGTACACCCGAAAAATCTATCCCGATCACGCGCCGCGGCCCGGAGCAACGGACCTGGGAGCTTCAGACTCTGATTACGCCCAGTATTTGGCCGTTAAAAGGGACCGCGATCGAGGTGACATCAACCTCACAGACGACCTCATCCGGCTCGACGGTGTGCTCCGCAGCTCGCCCAATTTCCTCGAAGCGAAGATCCTTGCAGCCAAGATCAGCCTTTATCTTTTCCAGATCCAACACGACCAGCACTTCGCCGAGAAAGCTCGCGAGATCGTCAGGAGCGCCGAGAAATTGGCACCTGAAGAGCCCCGCGTTCTTATTCTGGTCTTCCAGTGCGACCTTGAAGAAGGAAAGATAGAGGAGGCCGAGGGAACGCTGCAACAACTCGATCAGTTGCTCCCGGGAGATCCTGACATCGCGGCCTTGCACGCCGAGTTGGCCGAGAAGAAAGGACAGACCGAGGAAGCCATCGCGGCCCTGCGCACGGCCGTGCTCCTCGCCCCCACCTGGCAAAATCTATACACACTGGCGGACCTGGAAGCCCAAACCGGCCAGATCCGCGAGGCGCGCCAGCATTTCGAGCTCATCCTGGATCAATCTCATGACAACGTCTGGGCCCTCGACGGGCTCGCCCGGATCGAGCTCTTTTACGGCGACCTGGACCGTGCCAGAAAGAGCTACGAAGATGTCGCTCGCACTTCGCCACAGAGCCGCTCCTTTGTCAATCTGGGCCTTGTCAACTTCCTTCTACACAACTACCAGCCGGCGATGGCGGCGTTTCACCAAGCCTTGAGCATCGAGCCCAATTCCACTGTGAGCCTCTTGGACCTGGCTGACACGGAGCTCGAAATGGGACAGCAGGACAAAGCAAGCGCACACTATCAACAGGCTCTGAAATCACTCGATGAGAGCCCGAAAGGCACCCTGACACCAGCAAAGCTGATGATCAAGGCCCAATGCCTGGCACATTCCAGGAACACTCAAGAAGCCGTACAAATTGTCCAGAAAACCTTGAGTCAGAATCCGAACAATTCTCAGTTCTTGCTGGACGCAGCTTTGGTGTACTGTCTGACCAATCAACGCGACCTAGCTATCTCTTATACAAAGGCGGCGCTCGAGAAGCAGGTGCAGCCCACTTGGTTCTACGCTTACGGCTGCTTCCGCTCGATTCCGGAGATCAGCCTTCTTCTCGAGGCCGCCAGGGAGCTTCCTCCGTCCCATTAGATTAGATTTTCTCTATTTGGGAGGACCTCCCGGATAAGGCTCAGGGGCATCACTCGGCACACCACCAGAGCTCTTGCCCTTCTGGGACTCTGGCGCACACTTGCCAGCGGGCTCTGAGGAGGAATTGCTGCCGGAGGCACCTTGCAATTTTGACTCTTCTCTGCTTGTCATGTTGCTCTCCTTTCGGTGCGCAATCCATTTGCGCTATCCTCCTCCAGAGCAGGTCTGATGCCCACCTGCCAGCAGAAGACTAAATCGCTGAAACCAAAGGTCTAAGTGCCATAGCTACCCCACCTCGGCACCCTCACGGAGAGGATAGACTCTAACCGAACGAACGATAGGGATGGCGTGGCCAGCGGTGAGGAGGATCGGATAGACTCCGGCCGTTCCGCTCAAGAGAGAGCCTTTGTGAGCCCGAAACTCGCCGCCATCGCCGGCCCCCTGGCCGGGCAAACCTTCCCTCTGGGTCACCAGGCCCTGACCATCGGCCGGGACCGGGCGAACAGCGTCCAGTTGCGTGACCCCGCCGTGTCGCGGCTGCACTGCAAAGTGGAGCCGGCGGATGGCCGGTTCCGGGTGCGCGACCTCGCCAGCCGGTGCGGCACCTTTGTCAACAGTCTGCCGGTCCGCCAGAAACTTCTGGAAGAAGGCGACAAGATCACCCTCGGTACCTCCGTCTTTCTCTTCCAGCAGGGCGAGCCCTCCAACCTGAGCTCCGCCGTCGCCCTGGACGACGCCGACTATGTCGCCGAGAGCACCGTCCATCTGGCCCCGGAGGATTCCCGCTATCTGCGCCTGGAGTTGCTGGGGGACGCCCACCCCGCGGAGACGCGGACGGCGCGCGACCTGCACGCCCTGCTACGCATCGCGCACGCCTTGAACGCCCTGCGCGACACCGGACCGTTCGCCAACTGCCTCCTCGAGATGGCGATCGACACCGTGCCGGCAGAGCGCACGGCCCTTCTCCTCTTCGACCGGGCGCACGACCTGGAAACCGCCTACGGCCTCGACCGGCAGGGCGTCCGTGAGCCCTTTACCGTCTCCCGCACCCTGGTGCAGCGGGTCACCAGCAGCCGCTCCGCCATCCTCTCCAACGACGTGCTCCACGGCGCGGGCTGGGAGACGGTCGACAGCCTGCAATCGGCCCGCATCCGGTCGCTGATCGCCGTGCCGCTGAACAATCCCGAGGGACTGTTGGGCATCCTTTATCTCGACACCCGCGAAGAGGGAGTGCGTTTCGACGAGACGCACCTCGATCTGCTCACCGCGGCGGGCAGCATCGCCGCAGTGGCGCTCGCCACGATCCGCCATATCGAATGGCTGCGCGAAGAAAACCAGCGGATCGAGGCCGGGCTGTCGCACGCGATGGTGGGCACGAGCGAGCGCATGCGCGAGGTTTACCATCTTCTCTCCCGCGCGGCGCCCACCGAAACGACCGTCCTCCTGCTCGGCGAGAGCGGCACCGGCAAGGAGCTCGCGGCACGAGCTCTCCACCGGAGCAGCTTGCGCGCCGACAAGCCATTCGTGCCGATCAACTGCGCCTCCCTCCCCGACGCGCTGCTCGAAAGCGAGCTGTTCGGCCACGAGAAAGGGGCTTTCACCGGCGCCCTGACTCGCAAGCCCGGCAAGTTCGAGGTGGCCCATACCGGCACCGTCTTCCTGGACGAGATCGGCGAGCTGCCGCAACCGCTCCAAGCCAAGCTCCTGCGCGCGCTCCAGGAGCGCGAGATCGAGCGCGTCGGCGGCACACAGCCCATCCGCGTCGACCTGCGCGTCGTGGCCGCCACCAACCGCGACCTCGAAAAAGCCATCCGCGAAGGAACGTTCCGCGAGGATCTCTACTACCGGCTCAACGTCATCTCCCTGACCCTGCCGCCGCTCCGCGAACGCCGCGAGGACATCCCCCAGCTCGCCGACCACTTCGCCGCGCTCTTCAGCCGCAAGATCGGACGACGGATCGCCGGCTTCTCCCCCGAAGCCCGAGCCTGCCTGCTGCGCTACGACTGGCCGGGCAACATCCGCGAGCTCGCCAACGCCATCGAGCGCGCCGTCGTCCTCGGCGACGGCGAGCTGATCCACGCCGAAGACCTCCCTGATACCCTGCTCGAAGCCGCGCCCGCCGTGGGCTCTCCCTTCTCCGCCACGCCCTACCACGAGACCCTGAACCGGACGAAGGAAAAATTGATCGTGGACGCCGTGGAGCAGGCCGGCGGCAACGTCACGCGAGCCGCCGAGGCGCTCGGCCTCCATCCCAACTACCTGCACCGGCTGATCAGCAATCTGGGGCTGCGGGACCGGATCAAGGGGTGAGGGCCGGCGCCTCCCGCACATACCTCGACTCGTGGTGCGGCCGGCCGCCGCGCAGGCGGTGGATGCGGCCACTGCGTTGCAGGCGGCGGAGGATGTCGGAGATCTGGCGGAGGTCGGGCTTCTTGCGCAGGCGGTCGCCGAAGCGGCGGGTGACCTCGTCGAGCACTCCGTTCGGACCGAAAGGCTCCTGAGCACCCAGCTCGTCCAGCACGCTCCGGACCATGAGGGTCAGCTTGGGGTTGGACGCGGGGCCGAAGTCTTCCTGCTGCTCGGCGGCGGGCGCCGCGGCGCGCTGCGGGTTGCGGCCGGCGAGCTCGACGGCGGCCGCGGAGACGGCCTGGAACTCGGTGAGCCGGCGCGTCAGCTCCGCCAGCTCTGTCGCGTGCTCCCGCCGCTTCTCTTGGTGGAGCACCTCCTGGCTGGCGTGGAACGCTTCGCGGTCGCGATGAAACGCCGCCTGCTCCTCCAACGACGCGACAATCTCCTGCACAGACCACCGCTGTTTCATGGTTGTCTCCTGGTCGAGAATCGGCGGCAGAGTATCACGCCGCAGGGAGAATTGGTCGCGAATGTCGCGCAATTCGCGACCCGAGCATTGCAATCGAGGAGCCGGCGGCTGCAATTCGCGACTCCTCTCGTCAACTTCTCGACTTCCAGAGATGAATTCACGTCTCTTCGCGGCTTTTTCACGATCTGCATTGACTACTTCGCGACTCAGTTTCGCCTTTTGTCGTCTCGCCTAGCTCTCGACTTCTCCAGCGAGAGTCTCGACTTCTCGACCCAGTTTCTCGACCTGTTCTTGTCAATTCGCGACCAATTCCCTCGAAACGGCCGCACGTCGCGAGTTTTTCGCGGTTGGCTGACCGCCACAGGTCGAAAATTACGGTCGTTTGTCGACTCAGCTCGCGGATTTCGCGACCAGATCGAGGTCATTCGCGACCAAGGGCCGGAAGCGGGACAGTATGGCGCGGTGGAGTTTTTCAGCGAGGCGCTTGCGGTCGGTCTCGACCACCGGCGTCTCGTCCAGATCGAGCGTCGCCTCGATGTGCGGCACTTTGAGCAGGTTCCAGAGATGGGAGGTGAACTTCATCGCTCCCCACCAGCAGACGGAGAGGTCCGGCGACGCCACTCCGGACGGAGTGCGGTAGGAGAGCGCGGCGGCGTGGACCGGCCGCTCCAGACGGGCGGCCGCCGCGAGGAGCGGCGCGCGGAATGGTCCAACGGTCGCGCCTCCCGAGCTGGTGCCTTCGGGAAAGAAGGTCACGCCGTCGCCACGCGCCAACGCCGCGTCCATGTCCGCCAGCACACGCGGCACGTCGGACCGCGACGAGCGGTCGACGAACAGCGTGCCCATGCCGGCGCAGATCGGACCCAGAAACGGCCAGCTCCGCACTTCGGACTTGGCGATGAACACGCCGCCCGGAACAACGCTCGCGAGGACGATCACGTCGACATAGCTGAGATGGTTGGCGACCAGCAGGAACGGCGGGCGCGGCGGCGCGCCATGCTTCTCCACCCGGATGTGGAGCACAGCCATCACCGTCCGCGCCCAGGCGCGGAACAGGTGCCGGCGCCAGCGCACCCGAACGCCGGCAGGCAGCAGAAATCCAAAGCCGAGAGGGATCGCTCCGCCCAGCAGCACCGACAGCAGGGCCGCCAGGCGGATCCAAGGACGCAACCGGCCGCGCATCCGGCACCTCAGCCGAAGAACATCCGGTGCGAGCGCGGATCCATGGCGTGGGTGTCGAGCAGCACCAGGAAGTCGATCGTCCCGAAGCGGCGGTCGAGAGCCGGCTCGCTGCACGCCTTGCCGCCGAAGCGCAGATAGGTCTCGAAGAGCTGTGGCAGCTCCATCTCCCCCGTTTCGACGGCGCTCTCGACAACGCACTCGTAGCCCGGCAGCGCCGGCACCCAGAGATCAGGGTGGATGGCGCCGCGCTGCCAGAGATGATCGAGCGCGCGCAATCCGAGCGCCGCGTCCTGGCTGGTCAGCGAGCAGCAGCCGAAGAGATAGCGCTTGCGGTTGAACGCCATGTAGCGGGCGAGCCCTTTCCACAGCAGATAGAGCACCTGCCGTTTGCGGTGCTCGCGGGCGATGCAGGCCCGCCCCACCTCCAGTGACTGGCGCAGCATCTCCGCGGGGACGCGCGACAGGTCGTACTCGGTCGCCGAATAGAAACCGCGCTCCGCCGCCATCTCCAGGGTCTGGAGCCGGTAGGTGCCGACGATCCTGCCGGTCGCTTTCTCCTCCACCAGCAGGTGATGGCAGAAGAGATCGAACTCGTCTTCGTCCCGTCCCGTCTCCCACGACGCCGCGAGCCCTTCGCCGAGCTCGGCGTTGAACACCTCGAAACGGAGACGGAGCACGGCGTCGAGCTCGGCCGCATCGCGCGCGAAACCGAGCCGGTAGAGCCCCTCGCCGGTCTCCGGCTCGGGCAGGGCGGTGGGCAACAGAGGATAGGGATGGAGAGCCGGAACAGCCGCCAGGGTTGTGTCCATGCCGTCAAGGCTAGGAAACAAAGGTGGCAGGGATGTGCGGACGGATTGACAGGGCTGCGACAGCCGCGCTACGCATCGCTGATCGAGAGCAACAACTCCTGCACCTGCGCATCGCCAGGATCGTGCTCGAGCGCCGATTGCAGGAGCGTTCTCGCCGCCGCGTTGTCGCCCAGCATGTGGTGGCACGAAGCCATGTTGGCGAGCGTGCCGGTGGCAGCTCCGTAACCGTCGAGCGACCGCTGGAAGAAATCCAGCGCTCGCCGGTAGTCGTCCATTTCGTAGAGCAGCCGGGCGATCGCGTTGGCCAGATCCAGCTCTTCGCCCAGCGGGAAATACAGCTCCCAGACGCGATCGATCACCTGTCCGACCGCCCTGCGCTCGTCGCGGTCCAACTCCGCGGCGAGCTCCGTAAGCCGCGGCAACGCCTTCGCGAAGAGATGGCTGTCGTAGTGGCTGAGCCGCAGATAGGCGAGGATCTCCGGCAACGCCATCTGTCCAATTGTCTCACACACGTGCCGGGTGATGGCAAAGAAATCATCCGGGCCGAAGTCCTGCACCTGTCGCTGATAGGCCCGCAGCGTCTCCACATGGCCGGACGCCTCGGGAACCATCAGGCAGGCGTTGACGCTCAGGCTCTGATAGGGCGAGATCGGGAACAGCGCCAGCCCACCGCTGCGCTCACAAAACATCTTGATGGCGTGGTAATTGACGCTCAGCGAGAAGCTCCCGTGACGCACCAGATCGGGTGCCGGCCTTCCCTTCAAGGCGGTCAGCCGATGATCCCCTTTGTCGGCGGACAGGAGAAGCAGGCCTCGCTTCGACAGCGCCCCCAGCCGTTGCAGGCAGCGCAAACCCGCCGCCGGGAAGAGCAGATGAGTGTTCGGCAGCGCGCGCTGGTAGCCGGCCAGAAGCTCCTGCAGCCAGGGCTCTTCGTAGGCCGGCTCGGTGAGCGTCTGTCGATCGTAGTGGCAATGCACCCGCTCCAGGAGCTCCGCGATGTCGAGAGCGCCCGGGTCTGCGTCCACCTCCAGCGAAATCACGCATTGCTGGCACTCCTCTCCATTGAGGTAGAAGAGATCTTGCGGAATGCTGTCGAAAACATAATTGGCGATCACCACCAGCGGGCGCCCCAGGCTGCCGGCGGTGATCGTTCGTCCATCCAGGTCCAGCGCAGCCTCGCCGGGCGCATTGATGTCGAGCCTCGCGACGCCCAGCAAGCCGTCCGCGAAAAAACGCTCAAAGCGCGAATGTCCACGCCAGAATTGCAAATTGCTTGCGGCCTGATCAGTGAGCACATAACGAAACGACTCCGCGGCCACGCCCGCCTGCTCGCATAATCCGATGAGCCGGGAGAGGAAATGAAAAGCGAAACGGCCGGATCCAGCACCCAGCTCACAAATGTAGAGCGGTTCGTCCTTCGCTGCGTCTGCGGCCGACAGCCGGTCCTGGTCACACAAAAACGCGAACACGATTTCGGCGTAACTGTTGGCGATCGCGGGGTTGCTGGTGATGTAGTGCGGAACCTCGCCTCGGCGCCAAGCTTCGACGCCCCGCGCGGCGAAGTAGTGCCGCTGCAGAGTCCATAGCACGGACTGCGAGAAGGGCTGCCGCCTCTCCAGGATGTACCACGTTGACTCAGCGATTTCTTCCATCGGCGCACAGGACAGCAGAATTTCTCATCCCCCTGGACCAAGGTGAAAAACGCGCATGA
>DATARD010000185.1:0-9856 GCA_036264355.1 Thermoanaerobaculia bacterium | reverse complement strand
GCTGGAAGGACACAAGGATGCGGTCACCAGCGTAGCATTCAGCCCGGACGCTCTTCCGATCTGCTGGAAGGACACAAGGATGCGGTCACCAGCGTAGCATTCAGCCCGGACGGGAAGCGGCTGGCCTCGGCGAGCTTGGACCAGACCGTGATCCTGTGGGACGTGGACAGCCGCAAGCCTCTAGCTACGCTGGAAGGGCACAAGGCCGAGGTCCTCAGCGTCGCCTTCAGCCCGGACGGCAAGCGGCTGGCTTCGGCGAGTTTTGACCAGACCGTGATCCTGTGGGACGTGGACAGTTGCAAGCTTCTCGCCACGCTAGAGGGTCATAAGGACAAGGTCATCAGCGTCGCCTTCAGCCCGGACGGCAAGCGGCTGGCTTCGGCGAGTTTGGACCAGACCGTGATCTTGTGGGACGTGGACAGCCGAAAGTCTCTGGCCACTCTGGAGGAGGGTCGCAGGACCCAGGTCATCAGTGTCGCCTTCGGCCCGGACGGGAAGCGGCTGGCCTCGGCGAATGTGGATCAGACCCTGATCTTGTGGGATGTGGACAGCCGCAAGCCTCTGGCCACGTTGGAGGGACACAAGGCCGGAGTCTATGGCGTCGCCTTTAGTCCAGACGGGGAGCGGCTGGCCTCGGCGAGTTCGGACCAGACCGTGATCTTGTGGGACGTGGATAGCCGCAAGCAGCTCGCAAAACTGGAGGGGCATAGGAAGACGGTCCGCGGAGTAGCCTTCAGCCCAGACGGGAAACTATTAGCCTCGGCAAGTGATGATGGAACCGTGATCCTATGGGACTTGGACCTGAATCACCTCATGGCCGAAGCTTGCCGCACGGCCAATCGGAATCTCAACTGTAACGAATGGCGAACCAATATCGGCACCGGCAAGCCCTACCACAAGACCTGCGAGACGCTTCCGGGACCTGAGAAATGCGATTGACCACACCGGCTCAACCGCATGAAAGGATCTCCTTAATGCCCATCCACCGTTCGCTTCCTCTTGTTCTGATTGCTTTATTGGTCACCGCCTCTGTGCAAGCCGCCGACCCTCCCAAGCCGGCGCCGCCGCAGTCGGCGGAGAGCGCTCAGGCGCAAAGACGGACGGTCGATGACATTCGCAACGTGGGCACGGCGATGTTTTCCTGGCTCGATGATCAGGTCAACAACGAGGCCATCGACGGCTCCAGCGATCCGGAGGCCGATTCGGCGTGCCTTCCCGCGGGCGCGGAGATCGGACATTGCGAGAGCGTGAACCTCGACAAGGTCCCCCTCATCTCTCTCCAGGAGCTCACCAAGATCCTCGTCCCCAAATACATCGCCGCCATTCCCGAGAACGACGCCTGGGGACATCCTTATGAATACCGGTTCAACTGGAAGCACACGCTCAGCAAAAGCGTGATGGCGATCCGCAGCCCCGGCAGCGACAAGACCTTTTCCGGCAATTCGTACACGGTCGGCAGCTTCGAGCCGGTTGACACCGATCAGGACATCGTCTGGATGGACGCCTTCTTCGTCCGCTGGCCGGAGAGAGGGAAGAGCTAAATTTTCAAGCGGGCGGATTCCTGCTCTCAAGGAGGGCCTTGATCCGGCGGGCCGTGTCGGCCAGGTACTCGTCTCGCTTGGGGATTGACATCTTGAGCAGCGGTTTTTCGGGAGGATTCACTGATTGAAAAGCTGAGAACTTCGGCTCTTCGGTCCACAGAATCGCGGCATCCAGGATGAGCGGGAGGATGGTGACTTGTTGCCGCCCCGCCCTCTCGAGGAGAACGGGCAGTTCCTTCTCACGGATGAAGGGCGACGCCATGAATTCGACGCTGACCAGGAGGACAGCGACGGTTGCCGAGCTCAGAGCCTTCTCGATCTCGGGCGGCCAGATCATGCCGGCTTCGATCTTACGGTCGCTCCAGGCATCGATCAGACCCTTTTTCTCCAGGTCGTACAACTGAAAGAGGAGGCGGTCGAGCACCTTCTTGTTCGAGGCCGCGTGCTTGTAGCTGATGAAGATGCGATTGCGCGCCGCCACCGGCTGGTGGTCACCGCCATTGCCGTTGCCGCCGTTGCCGCCACCCCCTTCATTCCCCCAGTCGCTCCCAAGCAATTCGACACCACGCATGGGGTTCTCGAGCGCGGCCTCCGTGATCTCTGCCCCCACGTCGAAAGACATTGGCGCCTTGCCAGAATACGCCAGGGCGGGCGCCTTGAGCTGCACCGGCCGCGTGAGGTAGCTGTCGAATTTCGAAAGGATCTGCAGGTTCCTTTCGCGGAGCCTTTCGGCAAACGCCGGCGTGGGCTCCGCCCGCACCGCGGCCTTGATCTTGCGGTGCTCCGGGCTCACGGTCTTCCGGACGAAGGTGATCAGCTCATTGCGGAAGTCCAGCCGGTTTTCGAAGAAGGAGCCATCGAACGTAAAGGTCACTTCATAGGGATGCGTGCTCAGGGTGACGCCGGCCGATAGGTCGCTCTCGGTCTCGTCGTTGAGGAGCTTGATGTCTCCACTCGACCGCTGCTTCGGATTGACGCCGAAGGTCAGGGTCAGGTTCTTGAGACGCCGGGACAAGCCGCCCGCGAGGCCGAAGTGGGAATCCTCCGCCCAGATCCGCAGAGTGTGGAGGTAGAGGTGGAACTCGTCCGGGTTGAAGTCGTAGCGCCGCCGGATTGCCTCGACCTTCTCCAGAAGGAGGTCGAGACGGGCAGGATCGAGGTCGGACATCAGAATGGCCCGGACACCGAAGTAGGTCTGGAGTTTCTGCATAGATCCTCGAAGCGCCGGCTCGCCGGCACCCACGGTTTTAAGATTCCATGGGATTATGTTCGGCATCCAGAGCGACTGTCAAACCCCCGGAGACCTGGGTCGGCACGCCGGTGCTCGATCTCAAGCCCTATCTGTCGAGCGTCCCGGCGGATCAGCTCCGCCGCGGCTGGCTGGCGGACGCGGAGGCGCGCAGAAAGCGCTAACCTGCGATCCATCTTAGCTTTGCGTCCTCTTCCTGGGACTCTCCGATCTCTCCGGATGACAGATCGGCACGGCGCGGAAGGGTTGCGCCGAGGGGAGGGAAGCCAGGCAGCGAACTTGCACTGGACTGTCTCCGCATCAAGCTCGCAGGCGACCCGACCTTCCGGGTATCCTCGAGCAGGAGGTTTGACTCAATGAGCGCGAAACGGAACCTTGTTCTTGCGATCCCTGTCGTCGCCCTGGCGTCCTTGGTCGGTATGACGGCCCCCGCCTTCGCCGACGGACGTGACGGCGGCCGTGGGCATAGTGGCGGTGGCGGCTCCAGCCACCACAGCGGCGGCGGCTCCAACCACGGTGGCGGCGGTGGCTCCAACCACGGCGGCGGTGGCGGCTATAACAACCACAACGGTGGTGGCGGCTACAACCACAACGGTGGTGGCGGCTACAACCACAGCGGTGGCGGCAGCTACAGCCACAACGGCGGCGGCTATAACCACAACGGCGGCGGCTACAGCCACAACGGGGGCTATGCCTACCGGGGCGGCTATGACCGCGACCGCGGCTATCGCGGCGGCTACGGCTACCGCGGCTACGGGTACGGCTACGGAGTTGGGATCGGCCTCGATCTCGGCTACTACGACCCGGGCTACGTCTACGAGCCCGGCTATGTCTACGAGCCTGGCTATGTCGACGACGGCTACGGGAGCTACGACAGCAGCTACGACAACTACGACGATAGCTACGCCAACGGCGGCGGCTACGGCCAGGTCTGGGTGCAGGGCTATCAGGACTGGGAGGGCCCCGCGTTCACGCCGGTCTGGAGGCCGGGCTTCTGGGCACGGCCGCCGCACCCGCGCGCGGTGTGGATCGCCCCTCGCCTCAGCTTCCGCAACAACCATCGCTTCTACGCCCGCGGCTACTGGCGCTAGCCCCGGTCTTCGCGCCCCGGTCCATCCGGCCGGGGCGCGGAGAACGCTCTGCGGTATGATCCCGCCATCACAGAGGAGAGCGCGATGTCGCGGGAGAGATATGCCGTCACCGTCGGCGGCTGGAATACCCTGGGCGATGGGCTGGAGCAAAACGCGGCCGATTATCCCGAGCTCGAGAAGCATCGCCTGCTCCTGAAGGAGCTGGCCACGAGCGCCGGCAGTCTGGTGACCCGGAGAAACGCCCTGGAGGCCGAGAAGCAGGCGGTGACCAGCGAGCTCCAGGCGATCCTCGACCGAGGACGGAGAGTCGCGAGCCTCCTGCGCGCCGGCATGCGGCTCAAGTACGGCATAGGAAGCGAAAAGCTCGTCGAGTTCGGCCTGCAACCGCGCCGGCGCCGCTCCCGCTCCAAGCCGGGCGGCACACCGGCGACCTGATCTCCCTCCCAGCAGACCGGGAAAGCCGCTTTCCCGGCTTCATGGACGCCCCACTGAACCGGGAAAGTCATTTTCCCGACTTCGTGGACGCCACACTGAGCCGGGAAAGCCGCTTTCCCGACTTCGTGGACGACACATTGAACCGGGAAAGTCGTTTTCCCGACCTCGTGGGCGCCACATTGAACCGGGAAAGTCATTTTCCCGACCTCGTGGGAGACAGATCAAGCCGGGAAAGCCGCTTCCCGGCTTGGTGGGAGACACATGAGGCCGGCCTGGGTTATCGTTCATAGAGGCTGTCAGCCGGCCACCCCGTAGACGCGACATGGACATACGCATGATCTCAATCGAGGAGGCTCGTTCCATCCGCTGGGAGGTCCTGAAACCGGACAGGCCCGCGTCGGAAGTCGCCTATCAGGGCGACGACTCGGAGCTCGCCGAGCTCGTGCCGGCTGACCCTTACGGTCTCCCCCCGCGAAAAAATGTGCTGCGATGCTAATATGCGGGCGGACCGCGGGAGGATGGTTTGAGCGAGACTCTGGAAGGACGGGACCGGCCGCGGCCGCCGTTGCGCCGGCTCGCCGCCGGACTGAACAGCGACGGTGGGCTCTACTTCGCCCTGCTGCTTCTGGTTTGGGGGCTGACCGTGCCGCTGCGCGGCCTGTGGCAGGACGACACGCTGCTCCTGCGGTTGGCGCGCGACTATCAAGGCCACGGTTTCATGGCCGCTCTGACCCCGGTCGTCGCTCCCCTGCGGCGTCTCTACACCCTGCCGTTCCGCCTGGCGCTCGCCACGCCGCAGCCGGTCTGGACCCTGCACCTGGTCTTCGGCCTGACCTGGCTCGGCCAGGCCCTCGCCGCCGGCTGGATCGTCCGGCTGCTGCTGCCGGAACAGCGGCTCATCCGGTTCCTGGCGATCTGCCTGACGCTCACCGCGACCAGCGACTACCTGACCGACAACCTCACGTCTCTGGGCTACAACCTCGCCGCGCTCATGCTGCTGCTCGCCGTCGGCTGCTGCCTGCGCTACCTGGTGGGAGGACGCTTCGGCTGGATCGCGCTCGCGTGCGCCGCCATCGCGGTCAGTATCTGGACGCTCGACATCGCGATCCCCGCCCTGCCGTTCGTGCCGCTGCTCCTGCTCTGGCGGAGCGGTGTCCAGGCCTGGCGGCGGATTCTTCTCGTGCTGTCGGCCCTCGGCCTCACCCTGGCTCCCGCGGTCCCCATCGAGTGGCGGTTTCTGCACGACACCAGCGGCTACGCCGCGGTGGCCATGCGGCCGATGTCTCCCGCCGTGCGTCTTCAGCGCATCGCCAGCCTGGGGTATGAGAATTTCGCGCCGTGGCGCTGGGCCTTCGCACGTCCGGTCTGGTATCCCCGGCCGCCGGTGGCGATCCCGCTGTGGGCGATGGGGCTCGGCGCGGCGGTCGCAGCGGCGTGGTTCGCGGTCCGCGCGCTGCGGGCCCACCCTCCGGATCCGCCGGAGCGCACCCCCCGGACCCTCCTGCTGGCCGGGATCTTCGCTGCGATGGCCTTGATTGCGAATGCCGCGTATGCCGGGCTTCAGATGGCCGAGGTGCACTATCGCACGCACATCCTGTCGCGCACGTGGGCATCGCTCGCCATCGCCGTTCTGGCCGGCTGGGCCGTCCGGAGGTGGCCTCGCTTCCGAGCCGGTTTCCTGCTCGTGCCGGTCCTCTTCGTGGGTTTCGGAGTCTGGGGCGGCCTGGAGCGTCAGGACCTGTGGGTTTCGACCTGGCGGCTGCACCAGAAGGAGCTCCGGTCGATCGTCACCAGCGCCCCCGCGTTGACGCCCGGCACCGGAATCATTCTGCGCAGCGGGCCGACGCCGGAGCTGTATCTCGCGACCGAGGCCGACTATCTGGCGCAGAGCTGGCTCGTCTTGCTTTATGATGACCCCTCGATTCACGCACTGCGCCTGGCCCCCGACCGTGGGACGGGCTGCCGTGCCAAACCCGAGGGGCTCGACTGTTGGCACGAGCAGGAGGCCGAATGCTTCGCGGCAGCCACCTGTGCGGCCGATCGCTTTCCCTATGAGAAGCTGGTGATCCTGGACTTCGACGATCGGAAAGGAACCTGGCAGTTGGTTGCCAATCCGCAGGGTGACCCTCTGTTGGGCGGCTCCGGCGCAGCGCCGGCCGGCTATCGGCCCGCCGACCGGATCCTGAAACGCCCGCTGACACCGCGGCAGCGCGCCCTGTTGCTCCAATAGATCGCTGTGATTCCACCGCCAAAACGCCCATGAGCCCAGATCTCTCCGTCGTCGTCCTTTGCTACCGCTCCGGCGAGGAAGCGCGCACCTGCGCGGCACGCATCGGTCAGGTGCTCGTCGATGCCGGCATCGACAACTATCAGCTCGTGCTGGTCGGCAACTATATTCCGGGCAGCGGCGACACGACCCCGGACGTGGTGCGGGAGCTGGCGGCCGGCGACCCCCGCATCGTGTGCTCGGCGGTGCCGAAACAGGGAATGATGGGTTGGGACATGCGCAGCGGATTGTCCCTCGCCACCGGTGAGCATTTGGCGATCATCGACGGCGACGGCCAGGTTCTGGTCGAGGATCTGGTGCGGATCTACCGGCTGCTCTGTGAACAAAAGCTCGACCTGGCGAAAACCTACCGCACGAGCCGCGGTGACGGCTTCAAGCGCAAGCTCCTTTCGCTGGTCTTCAACGGGATCTTTCATGTTCTCTTCCCCGGGCTTGCGGCGCGGGACATCAACGCCAAGCCAAAGATCCTGACCCGCGCGGCCTACGAGCGGCTGAGCCTGCAATCCGACGACTGGTTCATCGACGCCGAGATCATGATCCAGGCCCGCCGGCTGGGATTTCGCATCGGCGAGATGGAAACGGCCTTCCTCGGCCTGACCGGCCGGCGCTCTTTCGTCAAACTGGCGGCGGTGATCGAATTCCTGCGCAATCTCGTGCGCTACCGCATCCTGGAGCTCCGGCGGAAATGAGGGTGCTGGTGACCGGCCCCGGGCGCCTCGGCCGGCCGCTGCTGGCAGCGCTGCACCGGCAGGGCATCACCGGCGCCGTTCTGCATCGACGCCCCGAGGCTTCCCTGCCGCCGGGCTGGCGGTCCATCCGCGCCGACGTGACGCGGCCGGAGAGCCTCGCCGGAGCCTGCACGGACATCGACCAGGTTCTCCACCTGGCGGCCGTCACCCACACCAACCGGAGCGCCCGCTACGCCGAGGTCAATGCCACCGGCACACTGAATCTGGTCGCCGAAGCTAGGCGGGCCGGCGTCCAGCGGCTCACCCTGGTGAGCACGCGCGCGATCTCCCCCGCGGGCGGCGCCTACAGCCGCTCCAAGATCCAAGCCGAAGAGATCGTCCGCGGCTCGGGCATGGCGTGGAACATCCTGCGGCCCGCCGAGGTCTATGGAACAGGTGGCGAGGGCATCTCGGAGCTGATCGAACGCTGCCGCCAGGGCCGCTGGGTTCCGGTCCCTGGAGACGGCAGCCCGCGATTGGCGCCGGTCTATCTCGACGACGTCGTCGACGGCATCTGCCACGCCGTGACGGCGCCGGGCCAGGGCGGCGTGCTCATGCTCGCGGGGCCGGAAGAGATGACCTATCTGGAGCTCATCCGGCGTCTGGCGGCCTATTTCCACACCCGCCCGCGGACCCTCGGCGTGCCCGCCGGCCTGCTCGCGCTCGCCGCCCGGACGTTCGCGCTCCTGCCGCTCGACAAGCCACCGCTCTATGCCGACCAGGTGGCGCGCCTGTTCAGCCCGAAAAGCCACGACACCGAGAGCGCGTTCCTGGCCTTCGGGTTCACTGCCCGGCCGCTCGAGCAGGGCCTGGACGCGATCTTCCGTCCACAGCCGGGAGCCCCCGCTTGAGCTTCGACGAGCACAGCGCGGACTATGAGCAAAAGATGGCCCGGGCCTTGACGGTCGTCGGCCTCGAGCACGATTTCTTTTTCGAAGCCAAGGTGCGGGACATCCTGGAAGCGCAACGCCGGATCACGGCAGACGGTGCGCCGCGGGTGCTCGAAATCGGCTGCGGCATCGGCTTGCTGACCGACCGTCTGCGCCCGCTGCTCACCGCCGTCTGGGGGATCGACCCCTCCATTTCCAGTCTCGGGAAGGCCGCGGCGCCGGACGGCCGGCTGATCGCCGCCGACGGACTCTGCACGCCGTTCGCCGACGAGAGCTTCCACCTGGTGATCGCCGTCTGCGTCCTCCACCACGTGCCCGTGGAGCAGCGCGCCGCCTTCCTGGCCGAGGCGGCGCGCATCACCCGGCGCGGCGGCCTCGTCCTGCTCTGCGAGCACAATCCATGGAATCCGCTGACCCGCCTCGTGGTCGGCCGCTGCGAGCTCGACCGCGACGCCATCCTGCTGGCGCAACCCGAAGCCCGGCGCCGGCTCACCGCCGCCGGCCTCGCCAACATCCGCTCCCGCTACATTCTCTTCTTCCCCTGGCGCGGTGCCCTCTGGCGTTGGCTCGAAACGCGGCTCGCTTGGCTCCCCCTCGGCGGGCAATATGTGATCGACGCGGTGCGGAGGTGAGGGGCCGGTCAGCGAGCCGTGTAACAGTTGCCTCGGATCTGTAGCCCAAGAGGACAAGGAGATTCCCATGCGCCCGATCCTCGGCTCGACTGCCGTTTGCGCTCTCGCTCCGTTCCTGACCTCTGTGT
Organism: Thermoanaerobaculia bacterium; assembly: GCA_036264355.1. GTDB lineage: Bacteria > Acidobacteriota > Thermoanaerobaculia > Multivoradales > UBA5704 > UBA5704. Next base: position 875 of record DATARD010000185.1, on the reverse strand, counting down.
GGGCCGGGGCCGCGACCTGCCCGTTCAACATTCCGGTGGTGAGCCTGGGGCCGTCGAACGACCCCAGCGGCTTCCAGTGGTCGGCGCCGATCCTGCCCCTCGGCGACGCCTGCCTGTCGGCGATCGAGGTCGATCCGGCCGACGAGCAGACCTGGTACGCGGCCGGGGTCAACGGCGTCTACCAGACCCACAACGGAGGGCTCAACTGGACTCACCCTCTGACCGGCGCGGTCAATTCGCACGGGCTGCGGTTGGTGCCCGGCTCCCCCTCCCTGGTCTACGCCGGAGTGGACAAGCGGCTCTTCCTGAGCCGGGACAAGGGGAAGACCTGGACCAAGATCGGACTCTTCCCGCAGCCGATCGAATCGGTTTTCGTCTCGCGCGTGGGCGCGGGACGAATCTTTGTCGGCTTGACCTGGAACGGCTCCGTCGATCCCAACGGCATCTTCGTCTCCGGCAACCTCGGAGGAGCCTTCTGGCAAAAGAAGCTCTTTCCCGGCAATCCGAAAAACCTGATCGTCTGGGACATCGAGGCGAACCCCCAGGACGCCGCCCTCTACGCCTCGTGCGAGATTTCCAACCACCCGCCGCCCTACCATCCTCCCCTCTACCGCTCGCTCGACGGAGGCATGACCTGGGTGGACGTGGCGGGGAACCTCCCCTGGCATGGAGTCGCGGTGCAGATCCGGCCGGCTGACGGCTTCGTCTACGCCCTCCTCGAAGGGCCGGGGATCTTCGGCTCGGCCACTCAGGGAGTGAATTGGACCGCGCCGGCTCAGTCGCAGGAGCTGGGCATCGCCCTCCTGATGGACCCGCTCAAACCGACCCGCCTCTACGCCGGGCGCCAAAAGGTGCAGCTCCTCACCGGCGGGGTC
>DATARD010000178.1:0-28417 GCA_036264355.1 Thermoanaerobaculia bacterium | reverse complement strand
CGACGGCCGCCTGGAGAAGGAGTTCACGTTCAGTGACTTCGGCTTCACGGTCAGCGCGGACTGCTTCAACATCTTCAACGAGGGCTTCGTCCAGCAGCGCCAGCACCGGCTGAAGGTCGGCCCGAACCCCAACAGCCCGCTGTCCCCGCTCTCCAACTACGTGAGCGAGGTCACCAGCCCGCGGATTTTCCGCCTCGGCGCCCGGTTCAGCTTCCGCTAAACCGTCTCCGAGAGAGGCAGGAAACGCCGGGGGGCTCCCCCGGCGTTTTTTTTTGTCGCGCGAACGGCTAGACTTCCGGGCGCGGGCCTGAACCGCCAAGGAGAACTTCATGCGCTACAAATACTTGGTACCTATCCTTTCGATGATCCTCTCGATCGCCCTCCTGTCTGTAGCCCTTCCTGCCGCCGCCCAGTCCTGGGCCGGCCAGGGGCGCCTCCAGGGCGAGGTGCGGGACGAGCAGGGAAAACCGGTCGAGGGGGCGACGATCACGCTCCGCATGGGGGGCGACCGCGTCGACGCGGCCAAGCCCGGGCCGAAGCTGATCACCACCGACAAGTTCGGCAAATGGGCGATCCTCGGCCTGGCCGGAGGCTCCTGGGGCGTCCTGATCCAGAAGGACGGATTCATCCCCTCCGAGGGCCAGCTCCATGTGGTCGAAAGTGATATGTCCGTTCCGTCGCCGATCCGGGTGACCTTGAAGGTCGTCCCCAAGGAGGTCGTGGAGAAGTCGAAGGAGCCGAGCAAGAACGCGCAGGCCAAGGCGGCCATCGAGCAGGGCAATGCGGATCTGGCGGCCAAAAAGTTCAGCGAGGCGCGCGCCGACTTCGAGCGGGGTCTGAGCCTGCTCGAAAAACCCGATCCGGCGCTCAAGCTGTCGCTCGAGCGCACCATCGCCAAGACCTACTACGAGGACAAGCAGCCCGACAAGGCGATCGAGGTGCTCAAGAAGTCGCTCGAAACAGCGCCCAACGATCCGGACACCTTGCAGCTTCTGGTCAACCTGCTGGTCGCCCAGAACAAGGAAGCCGAGGCCAAGGTCTACATGGAGAAGCTGCCGCAGGGCACCAAGATCGACCCGACGGCGCGCCTCAACATCGGGATCAAGGCCTACAACGACCGCAAGCTGGACGAGGCGCTGAAGCAGTTCGACCAGGTCGTGCAGGAGAACCCGGGCATGGCCGAGGCCTACTACTACCGGGGCCTGGTCTACCTGAACATGAACAAGACGAAGGAGGCGAAGGCCGACTTCCAGAAGCTCCTCGAGATCGACCCGAAGAGCCAATACGCGAACGACGCGCGCGAGTTCCTGAAGTCGCTCTAGCGCTCTGAGACGGGACGTCGTATGCGGCGCTCACGGCCTTCGGGCTCCCTCCTGGCTGTCAGCGCCGTTGTGGTTTTCTGGGCTCTGGGGTGTTCCCGGGGCCCGGGAGCCCCTGCCGCGACCGGACCTGTCTCCGAACCCGCCTCCGAAAAGGTGCCCGGAGCTGATCTGCCGGCTCCCGACGGCGCGGCCAAGGGCGCCGACATCGTGCTGATCACCATCGACACGCTGCGTGCCGACGCGCTGGGCTTCACCGGCAACGGCAAGGTGCAGACGCCGGTGCTCGACCGGCTGGCCGCGGCGGGCCGGGTGTACCCCGACACGCATGCCCACAACGTGGTCACCCTGCCCTCGCACACCAACATCCTCACCGGCCTCTATCCGTTCCAGCACGGGGTGCGCGACAACAGCGGTTTCGTGCTGGGGGCCAAGGTGGCGACCCTGGCGACGCGGCTGCATGACGCCGGCTATGCCACCGCGGCGTTCGTCGGCGCCTTCCCGCTCGACGCCCGCTTCGGGCTCAACCGCGGTTTCGACGTCTACGACGACCACTACCCGCTGGGGACCAACCCGGACGAGTTCGTGATGGCCGAGCGGCGGGGCGACGCGGTGGTCGCCGCGGCGCTCGCCTGGTGGAACCGCCCGGACGCCGCCCGGGGCAAGCCGCGCTTCCTGTGGGTGCATCTCTACGATCCGCACGCCGCCTACAATCCGCCGGAGCCGTTCGCCAGCCGCTACCACGACGCCCTGTACCTGGGGGAGGTGGCGGCGGTCGACTCCTTCCTGGCGCCGCTGCTCACGCCGCACCTCGACGGCCGGGAACGGCCGGCGCTGGTGGTGATGACCGCCGATCACGGCGAGGCGCTGGGCGAGCATGGCGAGCAGACCCACGGCCTGTTCGCCTACGAGCCCACGCTCAAGGTGCCGCTGGTGCTGTGGGGCAAGGGGGTCACGCCCGGCCGCGACAGCCGCGCGGCGCGCCACGTCGACATCGTGCCGACGGTGCTGCGCGCCCTCGGCCTCGACGTGCCGGCGGGCCTGCCGGGGCGGTCGCTGCTCGGGCCGGCCCCGTCTGGAACAGCCGGAGTGTCCTACTTCGAAGCGCTCACCACCGCTCTCAACCGCGGCTGGGCGCCGTTGCGCGGCGTGCTGCGCGACCACCGCAAGCTGGTCGACCTGCCGCTCCCCGAGCTCTACGACCTGGTGAAAGATCCGCACGAGGGGCACAACCTGTTCGGCGAGGAGCGGCGGACCGCCGCCGATCTGCGCCAGGCGCTGCCCGCCGAGTCGGTGTGGCCGCCGGCCAAGGGGCAGGTCTCGGCCGAGGAGGAGGCGCGGCTGCGTTCGCTCGGCTACTCCGGCGGGAGAGCGCCGGGGAAGGCCCACTACACCGCGGAGGACGATCCCAAGAACCTGGTGGCGGTCGACGAGAAGGTCCACGCGGTGATCGACGCCTATTCGCGCCACCGCTACGACGAAGCGGTGACCCTGGCCCGCGAGGTCGTGCAGATGCGGCCGGCGATGGCCGACGGCTACGAGCATCTGGCGCTCGCGCTGCGTCAGCTCGAACGCCACGGCGAGGCGATCGAGGTGCTGCGCGAGGGCCTGCGGCGCGCCGGCGATCAGGAATCGCTGCGCCGCCAGCTCGGTCTCGCGCTCGCCGAGGCGGGGCAGGCGAAGGAGGCGGTGGAGGTGTTGTCACCGCTGGCCGGCGGCACCGACTCCGCCACCCTGAACGCCTACGCCATCGCGCTCTCCGACGCCGGCCGGCAGGAAGAGGCCGCCACCGCCTTGCAGCGCGTGATCTCCCTCTATCCGCAAGACCCCAAGGGGTATGAAAACGTGGGGATCGTGGCGCTGCGCCGCGACCGCCTGCCGGAAGCGCGGGACGCCCTGCGCCACGCCCTGCAGATCAATCCGAGCCTGCCCATCGCCTGGAACACCCTGGGGGTCGCCCTCTACCGGCTGGAAGGTCCGGCCGCCGCGCTCGACGCCTGGCAGCGCGCGGTCACCCTCGACGGCACGCAATATGACGCGCTCTACAACCTCGGCCTGGTGGCCGCGGAGGCGGGGCGTCCGCGGGAGGCGCGGCAGGCGCTCCTCCGTTTCGTGCAGACGGCGCCGCCGCAGCGGTGGAGCGCCGAGATCGGCAAGGCACGGCAACTGCTGGCCCGGCTGGGAGCCTGACGCTTGGAGTCCAAAACGATGCGCCGTCTTCTTTGGATCATCCCGTTGAGCCTGGCGCTCTTCGCTTGTCGTCACGGCTCGTCGGGCGAGACCTGGCCGAACGCGCCGATCGTCCTCATCTCGATCGACACCTTGCGCTCGGACCACCTGCCCGTCTACGGCTACCAGGGCGTCGCGACGCCGGCCATCGACGCGCTGCGCAAGGACGCGATCCTGTTCGAGAAGGCGTACAGCCACTATCCGCTGACCCTGCCGTCCCACACCTCGCTGCTCAGCGGCCTGCTGCCCACCCACACCGGAGTGCGCGACAACTCCGGCTACACCTTCGACGCCGCGCACCACCCCTATCTGCCGCAGCTCCTCAAAAAAGCCGGCTACGACACCGGCGCCGCGGTCTCGGCGTTCATCCTGCGCCATGACACCGGGCTCGCCGCCGGCTTCGATCTCTACGACGACGACATCTCGGCCGGCGCCGGCACCGATGCAACCGATGCGACCGATGCAGACCTCGCGCAACGGGCCGGGACCATCACCGCGCAGAAGGCGCTGGACTGGGTCAAGGGGCGGGGCGCGAAACCGTTCTTCCTTTTCCTTCATCTCTACGAGCCGCACTCGCCCTACGAGCCGCCGGAGCCGTTCGCCTCGCGCTACAAAAGCGTCCGATACGACGGCGAGATCGCCACCGCGGATTCGATCGTGGGCACCGTTCTCGCCGCGCTCAAGGAGCAGGGGATCTATGACAAGGCGGTCGTCGTCCTCCTCTCCGACCACGGCGAAGGATTGGGCGAGCACGGCGAGGAGCAGCACGGCTTCTTCCTCTACCGCGAGACGTTGCAGGTGCCGCTGCTCCTCAAGCTGCCCGGCGGAGCGCGCGCCGGCTCGACGGTCGGCGCGCCGGCCGGGCTTGTGGACGTCGTCCCCACTCTCCTCGCGGTGACCGGGATCGACAGGCCGGCCGGGCTCGACGGCCAGAGCCTGCTCTCCCTGCCCGGGCCGGGGGCGCCACCGCGGCAGATCTATGCCGAGACCTTCTTCCCCCGTCTGCACTATGGCTGGAGCGATCTCGCCTCGCTGATCGAGGGGCGTTTCCACTACATCCACGGGCCGGCTCCCGAGATGTTCGACCTGGCGGCCGATCCGGGCGAAAAGCGCAATGTTCTGGAAGCCGAACGGCGCGCCTACGCCGGTCTGCGCAAGGCGCTCGACGGCTACGACCGGACGCTCTCCGCGCCGTCGCAGGAGGACGCCGAGACGACGCGCAAGCTGACCGCCCTGGGCTATGCCGGCCGCGGACATCTGACGAACGGTCCGTTGCCTGATCCGCGGACCAAACGCGGCGTGCTGCACGACCTGCAGACGGCCAAACACCTGGCCGCCGCGGAGCACTACGCCGAGGCGGCCGCGGTGCTGCGCGGCGTGGTCCACGACAGCCCCGACATGGTGGACGCCTGGGCGTTCCTCGCCTCCTGTCTGGAGCGCCAGGAGCCGTCGGATGCGGCGGCGACGCTGGCGGCCTACCAGAAAGCCTTCGAGCTGTCGGGCGGCGCTCCCGAGCTGGCGCTGTCGGTGGCCGGAGAGCTCTACAAGCTCGGCCGCCTCGACGAAGCGAAGAAGCACGCCGAGATGGCTCTCACCGCCGAGCCGGCCGGTGCCGCCGAGGTGCTGGCGAGCATCGCCTTGCGGCGCAAGGACGCGGACACCGCGCTCGCCATGATGCAGCGCAGCGGCAAGGCCACCGAAGCCTTCCGGCGCGACCTGGCGCGCCTGTTGACCGAGAACGGGCGCACCGCCGAGGCGCTCCAGGTGCTCGCACCGCTCAACGGCGCCGTGTCCGATGCGGCGACGCTCAACACCCAGGCGCTCGCGCTCTCCGACGCGGGCCGGCATGAAGAGGCCGCGGCTCTCCTCGAAAAGGTCCTCGCCGCCAATCCGAAGAATACCCGCGCCCACGAGTTGCTCGGCATGGTCGACCTGCGGATGCAGAAGCCGCAGGAGGCGCGCGCCCACCTTGAGCAGGCGCTGGCGATCAACCGCAAGCTGCCCTCCGCCTGGAACACCCTCGGCGTCGCGCTCTACGGTCTCGAAGGCCCCGACGCCGCGCTCAGGGCCTGGCAGCAGGCGGTCGCCCTCGACGGCACTCAATACGAGGCGCTGCTCAACATCGGTCTCGTCTCGGCGCAGACCGGCCGCCGCGACCAGGCGCGCCAGGCGTTGCGCCGCTTCGTGGCCACCGCGCCGCCAAAAAACTTCGCTCCGGACATTCAGAAGGCCCGGCAACTGCTGACGGAGATCGGCGGGTGAGGCGGACCTGGGGGCCGATCCTCCTGGCCGCCCTCCTCGCCGCCGCACTGACCTATTGCCACGGCGGCAACGCCTCCGGTCCTTTTCCCGGCGCGCCCATCGTGCTGATCTCGATCGACACCCTGCGTTCCGACCACCTGCCGGCCTACGGCTACAAGGGGGTGGAGACGCCGGCGATCGACGCCCTGCGCCGCGACGCGATCCTTTTCGCCCGGGCCTACAGCCACTGCCCGCTGACGTTGCCGTCCCACGCCTCGCTGCTCTCCGGCCTGCTGCCCACCCACACCGGCGTGCGCGACAACGCCGGCTACACCTTCGACGCCGCCAGGCATCCCTATCTGCCGCGGCTTCTCCAGCAGGCGGGCTATGAGACCGGCGCCGCGGTCTCGGCGTTCCTCCTGCGCCGCGCGACCGGGCTGGCCAGCGGCTTCGACGTCTACGACGACGACATGACCGCCGGCTCGCCGGGCGCCGCCGTCGCGAGCGGCGAGACGGCGGAGCGGCCGGGCGCCCTCTCCGCCCGCCGCCTCCTGGGCTGGCTGAAGGGGCGCGGCGCCAAGCCGTTCTTCCTCTTCCTGCACCTCTACGAGCCGCACACGCCGTATGAGCCCCCGGAGCCGTTCGCCTCGCGCTACCGCGCCGCGCCCTACGACGGGGAGATCGCCACCGCCGACGCCGTCGTGGGCACTGTCGTCGCCGCCCTCAAGCGCCGCGGCTGGTACGACAAGGCGATCATCGTCCTCCTCTCCGACCATGGCGAAGGGCTGGGCGATCATGGGGAGGAGCAGCACGGCGTCTTCCTCTACCGCGAGACGTTGCAGGTGCCGCTCCTGCTCAAGCTTCCCGGCGGCGCGCGCGCCGGCACGACCGTCGCCACCCCGGCCGCGCTGGTGGATGTCGCGCCCACCCTCTTCGCCCTGGCGGGCGCCAAGCCGGACGTGCCCCCAAGCTTCGACGGCCAGAACCTCCTCACCCTGCCGGCGGCGCCCGCGCGGCGCCTCTACGCCGAGACCTTCTTCCCCCGCCTGCACTACGGCTGGAGCGAGCTGGCGTCGCTCATCGAGGGCCGCCTGCACTACATCCACGGGCCGGCGCCGGAGCTGTTCGACCTGGTCGCCGATCCGGCGGAGCAGCGCGACGTCCTCACTGGGGAGAGACCGGCGGCGGCCGCTCTGCGGCAGGCTCTGGACGGCTACGACCGGACGCTGGCGCCGCCGAGCCCGGTGGACGCCGAGACGTCGCGCAAGCTGGCCGCTCTCGGCTACGCCGGAGCCGCCCGGCCCACGCAGGGCGGCGCCCTGCCCGATCCGCGCACCAAGCTCGGGGTGATGCGCGACCTCCACGCCGCCAAATCTTTCGCCGCCGAGGAGAAGTACGGCGAGGCTGCCGCGCTGCTGCGCAAAGTGGTCGGCGAGGAGCCGGGCATGGTGGACGCCTGGGCCTTCCTCGGCTCCTGCCTCGATCATCCCCCCGAAGATCCGCCGGCCGCGCTGGCCGCCTACCAAAAAGCCTTCGAGCTGTCGGGCGGCGCGGCCGAGCTGGCGCTGCCGGTCGCCCGCGAGCTGCACAAGATGGGCCGGCTCGACGAGGCGAAGGCGCACGCCGAGATGGCCGCCGCCGCCGATCCCGCCGCGGCCTCCGAGGTGCTGGCGAGCATCGCGCTGGCGCGTGGCGACGCCGACACGGCGCTCGCCATGATGCGCCGCGCCGGCCGCGCCAAGGAGACATTCCGCCGCGATCTCGGCCTCCTCCTCGCGCAATCGGGCCGCACCCAGGAAGCCCTCGAAGTCTTGCAACCACTCAGCAGCCAGAGTGCCGCGCCGGCGACGCTCACCGTCATGGCGCACGCCCTCGCGGACGCGGGCCGGCCGGACGAGGCCACCGCCCTCCTCGAACGGGCGCTCGCCGCCGACGCGCAGAATGCCGAGGCGCACGAGCTGCTCGGAACGATCGATCTGGGGCTGCGGAAACCCGAGGAGGCGCGCGCCCATCTGCGGCAGGCCGTGGCGCTCAACCCCCGGTTGCCGGCGGCCTGGAACTCCCTCGGCGTCGCCCTCTACGCCGTCGAGGGGCCGGACGCCGCGCTCAAAGCCTGGCAGCAGGCGGTGGCCCTGGACAAGACGCAATATGATGCCTTGCTCAACATCGGTCTGGTCGCCGCGAAAACCGGCCGGATGGACCAGGCCCGCCAGGCGCTGCACCGGTTCGTCGCCACCGCGCCGCCGGAACGCTTCGGGCCGGGGATCGAAAAGGCACGGCAGCTCTTGCAGGAGATCGGCGGATGAAGATCGGACGGACCGGACGGACACGCTGGATCTGGAGTCTCGGCGCGGCGGCCCTTCTCGGATCGCTGGCGGCCTCTCTGAGCTGCCATGGCAGGGGAGACGCGGGCCCGTTCCCCGGCGCGCCGATCATCGTGATCTCCATCGACACCCTGCGCTCCGACCACCTGCCGGCCTACGGCTACAAGGGAGTCGAGACGCCGGCGCTCGACGCCCTGCGCAAGGACGCCATCCTGTTCGAGCGCGTCTACAGCCACACGCCGCTCACCCTGCCCTCGCACGTCTCGCTGCTCACCGGCGAGCTGCCGGGCCGCCACGGGGTGCGCGACAACATCGGCTATCCGTTCGATTCCGCCAAACACCCCTTCCTGCCGCGCCTCCTGGGCGGCGCCGGCTATGCCACCGGAGCCGCCGTCTCGGCCTACGTGCTGCGCGGCGAGACCGGCATCGCGAAGGGGTTCGACTTCTTCGATGACGGCATCACCCTGCGCCCGACCGAGGCCCTGGGCAACAGCCAGCGCTCCGGCCGGGAGAGCAGCCACGCCGCCCTCGGCTGGCTGCAAAAGGTCGAAGCGAAGCCGTTCTTCCTCCTGCTTCACCTCTACGAGCCGCACACCCCATACGAGCCGCCGGAGCCGTTCGCCTCGCGCTACCGGTCCGCCCCCTACGACGGCGAGATCGCCACCGCCGACTCGATCGTCGGCGACTTCCTGGCCGAGCTGAAAAAGCGCGGGCTCTATGACAAGGCCGTCATCCTCCTTCTCTCCGACCACGGCGAAGGGCTCGGCGACCACGGCGAGCAGGAGCACGGCATCCTCCTCTACCGCGAAGCGTTGCAGGTGCCGCTTTTCCTCAAGCTCCCCGGCTCCCGTCTCGCCGGCACCAGCGTCGCCGCGCCGGCCCAGCTCACCGACGTGGCGCCGACGCTCCTCGCGCTCGCCGGACAGCCGGTCCCCCAGGGGCTCGACGGCGGCTCGCTCCTCGACCTGCGCAACGGCGGCAAGCCGGCGCGGCCGATCTATTCCGAGACCTGGTATCCGCGCCTGCACTTCGGCTGGAGCGAGCTCGCCTCGCTGATCCAGGACCATTCGCACTACATCGACGGCCCGCAGCCGGAGCTGTTCGACCTCGCCGCCGATCCCGGCGAGAAGCAGAGCATCCTCACCCAGGAACGGCGCACCTACGCCGCTCTGCGCGACGAGGTCGTCAAGCGCAAAACGCCGCTCGCCGCACCTGCCCAGGCCGATGCCGAGAGCGCCGCCAAGCTCGCCTCGCTCGGCTATCTCGCCGCCGGCGTGAAGACCGGCTCCGGACCGTTGCCCGATCCGCGGAGCAAGATCGCCACCCTCGACCTGCTGAGCAAGGCGCTGGCCGCCTACTCCGCCCAGCAATACAGCGCGGCCGTGCCGCTCTTCCAACAGCTCCTGGCCGACAACCCGCACATGGCGGACGCCTGGGAGCACCTCGGCCGCGCCCTCACCGCGCTCGGCCGGCGCGACGAGGCGCTGACCGCCTACAAGGAAGCCATGGAAGAGACCAGCGGCGTCGGCCACGTCGCCATCGCCACCGGCTGGCTCCTCCTGGAGATGGGCCGGCTCGACGAGGCGCGAGACCACGCCGCCCTGGCTCTCGGCACCGACGCCTCGCCGGCGCACAACCTCCTCGGCCAGATCGCCCTGGCGCGCAAGGACTATCCCACCGCCGAAAAAGAAGCGCGATCCGCCATCGCCGCCGGAGGCTCGCGCATCGGCCCGTTCCTCACCCTGGCGCAGACGCTCAAAGCGGAAGGGCAGCTCGACAAAGCGCTGGAGATCACCCAGCAGGCGGTCACCGAAGTCGGCTCGATGGAAGGCGCACCGAAGTACTCCGGTCTCTGGTTCCTGCACGGCGACCTGCTCGCCCGCGCCGGCCGCGATGCCGAGGCCGAGCAGGCCTTCCGCAAAGAGATCGAAGACTTCCCGGCCAACACCGACGCCTACACCCGCCTCGCCGTCCTCTATACTTCCCAGAACCGGTCGCAGGAAGCCGTGGCCGCCCTGCGCGCGATGGTGGAGCGCAACGACTCGCCGCTCGCCTACATCGAAGCCGTCCGCACCCTGCGCACCCTGGGAGACCCGCAAAGCGCCGCCGCTCTCTTGCAGTACGCCCGGGCCCGGCACCCCGAGAGCAAGGAGCTGCGCGGGCCGGTCTAGCACCTCGTTTGCGTAGGGTGCGCTCTGCGCACCCTAGCCGCCGGGGATTGAGGCGCAGACGACGGGGATCGAGGCGCAGACGATAGGGATCGAGGCGCAGACGCTGGGGATCGAGGCACAGACGCTGGGGATCGAGGCACAGACGGTGGGGATCGAGGCGCAGACGATGGGGATCGAGGCGCAGACGCTAGGGATCGAGGCGCAGACGGTGAGGATCGAGGCGCAGACGCTGGGGATCGAGGCACAGACGGTGGGGATCGAGTCGCAGACGCTGGGGATTGAGGCGCAGACGATGGGGATCGAGGCGCAGACGCTAGGGATCGAGGCGCAGACGCTGGGGATCGAGGCACAGACGGTGGGGATCGAGTCGCAGACGCTGGGGATCAAGACACAGACGCTGGGGATCGAGGCGCAGACGCTGACGGTTGAGGTGTAGGGGCCTGTCCGAACTGCTCAGATCGAGCCCCTAGCCCCCGCCGTGGGCCTCCTCCTGCTATGTAATCGGCTCCCAGCCGTCGGGACCGCAATAGCCGATAATATAGTCATCTACGGCGTAATTGGTGTAGGTTCCCGACAGAAAATACTGGACGTAAACATAGGGGAATACTCTGCAATCGGCGTTCAACTCCCCCACCGCCGTTTGATGAGTGGCATCACTGTAAAACGTCGTATGGTAGGCGGGTATCCCATCCTGCGCACGAGCTTGGCCTCCCATGGCCAACCAGGACGTCAGGCTTAAGACTGCGGCGAGAGCGGTGAGGCGCAAGGCTTTCTTCATGGCATCTCCCTGGTAGGTGCCAGGGACACGCCCCCGGCCGGCGCATTCTAGCTCATCCTCAAGTCCCCCCCCGCCTGCCAGGCTCCCTCCCGGCGCCCGTGGTGGTCGACGCCCGCGGCCAAGCGGGCCTCCCATATAATCCCCCCGCCAACGACTGGGGGACTGTGTGTCGATTCTCGAGAGCAAGATCAACCGCAACGAAGCCTTCGAGCGCCAGAGCGAGCACTGGCGGGGGGAGGTCGAGCGGCTGCGGGAGCAGGAAGACAAGATCCGCCTGGGCGGTGGCCTCAAGGCGCTGGACAAGCAGCGGGCGCAGGGGAAGATGACCGCCCGCGAGCGCGTCGAGGCGCTGTGCGATCCCGGCGCGCCGTTTCTGGAGCTCGGCCTGTGGGTGGCCGACGGCTTCTATCAGGAGTATGGCGGTGCTCCCGGAGCCGGCGTGGTGGTCGGCATCGGTGCGATCCATGGCCGCGATGTGGTGGTCGTGTCGAACGATGCGACGGTGAAGGCCGGCGCCTGGTTCCCTCTGACGTGCAAGAAGGTGCTGCGGGCGCAGGAGATCGCGCTCGAAAACCGGCTGCCGATCGTCTACCTGGTCGACTCGGCCGGCGTCTTCCTACCCATGCAGGACGAGATCTTCCCGGACCGCGAGCACTTCGGCCGCGCCTTCTACAACAATGCCCGCCTGTCCGCCGAAGGGATCTTCCAGATGGCGGCCATCATGGGGTCCTGCGTCGCCGGTGGCGCCTACCTGCCGATCATGAGCGACGAATCCCACATCGTGGAAGGGACCGGCTCCATCTTCCTCGCCGGCTCTCATCTCGTGCAGGCCGCGATCGGCGAGAGGATCGAGAACGAAGAGCTGGGCGGCGCGATCGTCCAGTGCGACATCTCGGGCGTGGTGGACCATCGCCATCCCGACGACGCCACCTGCCTGGCGAAGATCCGCAGCCAGTTCCAGCAACTGTCCGTAGGGGAGCAGGCCGCCTTCGCCCGCCGCGAGCCGGCGGCGCCGCTCCATGCCGCGGAGGACCTCTACGGCATCATGCCGGTCGACCGCTCCCGGCCGTACGACACCTACGAGATCCTCGCCCGGCTCCTCGACGGCTCTGAGCTCGACGAGTACAAGGAGACCTACGGCCGTTCGCTGATCTGCGGCACCGGCTGGATCGAGGGGCGGGCCGTTGGCGTCGTAGCCAACCAGCGCTCGATCGTGGCCCGGAAGACCGGCACCGCCGACAAGGACAAGGAGCTCCAGATCGGCGGCGTCATCTACTCCGACTCGGCGGACAAGGCGGCCCGTTTCGTCGAGCTGTGCAATCAGAAGAAGGTCCCGCTTCTTTTCCTCCAGGACGTCACCGGCTTCATGGTGGGCAGCCGCGCCGAGCGCGGCGGTATCATCAAGGACGGCGCGAAGATGGTCAACGCGGTCGCCAACTCGACCGTCCCCAAGGTCACCCTCTTCGTGGGCAACTCCTACGGCGCCGGCAACTACGCCATGTGCGGCAAAGCCTACGGCGCGCGCTTCCTCTACGCCTGGCCCTCGGCCGCCATCGCCGTCATGGGCGGCGACCAGTCGAGCAAGACCCTCCTCTCCATCCAGCTCAAGAACCGGGGAGACGAGGTCTCCGAAGAGGAGAAGACGCAGCGGCTCGAAGAGATCAAAGCGCGCTACGCCGCCGCCATGAACCCTCGCTACGCCGCCGCCCGCCTCTGGGTCGACGCCATCATCGATCCCGCCCACACCCGCGAGATCCTCGCCCGGTCGTTCGCCTGCGCGGCGATGAACCCGCACATTCCGGAGTTCAAGACGGGCGTCTTGCAGACGTAGGGCGGCGGTATGCGAAATATTCTGCACAGCCTGTTGGGCAAACGAGGAGCCGCGACGGGACCGCTGACGGCGGACGGTCTCCTGGCGAGCGATCTGTGGGTGGACCAGCCGGACGCCCTGAAGCGGCTCGACGGCCGGTTGCGCAAAGGGGAGGTCACGGCGGAGCAGGCGGACCGGCTGCGCTCGTTCGTGGAGCGCGGCTACATGATCTTTCCGTCCGGTCTCCCGGAGGCGGTCTGCTCCGGCATCCAGGCGGATGTCGACCGCGCTTGGCGGGAGAAGCCGTGGGATCTCGCCTTTGCGCGCACCGGACCGATGCGGCCGTTGGCGACGGTCGATGAGACGCAGGAACGGTTGCCTTCCTATCGCATCGCCGACCTCCACTCGTGGTCCGAGCCGGCGCTCGCGGCCTATCTGCTGAAGCCGGTGTTCGAGTATGTCGAGCTGATCCTCGGCGAGCCGGCGGTCGCCACGCAGTCGCTGTTTTTCGAGTACGGCAGCCAGCAGGCGCTCCACCGCGATCCGGTCTTCGTGCCCACCACGCCGCCCAGCCATCTGCTCGCCGCCTGGATCGCTCTGGAGGACATCCTCCCCGGCTGCGGGCCGCTGGTCTACGTGCCCGGCTCGCACCGCCTTCCTTATTACCAGTTCGAGCCCGGCGAATACCGCTTCGACCACAGCCGCTATGGCGAGAAGGAGTCGGCGGCGATGGCGGAGCACGACCGGCAACAGACGGCGGCGCGCGGTCTGACTCCCGAGACTCTGCTCTGCAAGCGGGGCGACGTGCTGATCTGGCATTCCTCGCTATTGCACGGCGGCGCGGCGGTGGAGAACCCGTCTCTGACGCGCAAGAGCTTCGTGGTCCATTTCAACTCGCGCGCCGATCACAAGCTGCGGCGCCAGCGGATCGCGGAGTCGGTGCCCACCGGCGACGGCGGGATGGCCGAGCGCACCCGGATCTTCGAGACCGAGACGGTGCTCGTCCGCGACGGCTGCCACGGGTTCGACAATCCGTTGCGCGGCTATCGGCCGGATTGAGCCTTGTCGGCGATAATCACCACGCTCAGCGAGCCGGCGGCGCCGAGCTGAGCCGGCGAGATCTCCTCCCAGAGGAAATCCTCGGCGCGCAGCTTGGAAGGGAACGGGCTCGCGAGATCCAGCACCGTTCCGGCGGGTGGCTCGGCGCGGAACAGGCGCACCGTCTTGAACCGCTTGCGGAAGAGCGACTCCCAATCCCAGAGATACAGGTTGGAGCGGTGGCTGCCGGCCGCCTGGCGCCGCTCCATGGTGCGGTCGTCCAGGATCGGCGGCACCGCGGCGAGGAGGAGGCCGTCCGGCGCGAGATGGCGGATCGCGCGATCGACGGCGGCCGCGGGCGCCTTGAGATGCGCCAGCAGATCGGCGGCAATGATCCGCTCGAACATGCCTACGTCGTCGGGCAACTCTTCCGGCGTGCCGTTCAAGAACCGTGGGCCGGAGAACCGCCGCCGCGCATAGGCGAGGCTCTTCTCATCAGCATCCAATCCCACCACCGACGCCGCTCCGGCCGCGGCCAGCCGGGCGCTGCCGTAGCCGGTGCCGCATCCCAGATCGAGCACGCGCTGGCCCTGCACGTATCCGGCGGCGAACGCATAGACCGCCGCGAGCGCCTGGAAGAGATCGTTCGACACCTCCGGCGAGACACCGCCGCGCGCCGGCAACCCGTTGCGTAGACGGCGCCAGGCGTTCAGGCCCTTCTGAAGGAAGAGGGGCGGCATGGCGGCATACGCTAACACGAGGCAGGGAATGCGGAGCCGGGTGGATCAGGTTGCCAAAATGGGATGGAAACGATGCTGACCGATACAGTTCCGACGAAATACTGGCATGCCCTCGACAACGGGCGCATCCAGTGCGATCTCTGTCCGCGCTTCTGCAAGCTCCTCGAAGGACAGCGCGGCCTCTGCTTCGTGCGCGCCCGGGAGAACGACCAGATCGTCCTCAAGACCTGGGGCCGCTCGAGCGGTTTCTGCGTCGATCCGATCGAGAAGAAGCCGCTCAATCATTTTCTGCCGGGAACCTCGGTGCTCTCCTTCGGCACCGCCGGCTGCAATCTGGCCTGCAAGTTCTGCCAGAACTGGGACATCAGCAAGTCGCGCGAAACCGACACTCTGGCCGACCAGGCGACACCGGAGGTGATCGCCCGCGCGGCGCAGCGTCTCGGCTGCGCCAGCGTCGCCTTCACCTATAACGATCCCGTCATCTTCATGGAGTACGCGATCGACGTCGCCGACGCCTGCCGGGAGGTGGGAGTGAAGACGGTCGCGGTGACCGCCGGCGAGATCTGCGCCGAGCCGCGGGCCGAGTTCTACCGCCACATGGACGCCGCGAACGTCGACCTGAAGGGCTTCACCGAAGACTTTTACCGCCGCATCTGCGGCGGCTCGCTGGAGGCGGTCAAGGAGACGCTGGTCTACCTCAAGAAAGAGACTGACGTCTGGTTCGAGATCACAACCCTCCTCATCCCCGGTGAGAACGACTCCAGCGAAGAGATCGACCGCATGACCCGCTGGGTCGCGGACGCGCTCGGGCCTGACGTGCCGCACCACTTCACCGCCTTCCACCCGGACTGGAAGATGCTGGACCATCCGCCGACCCCGCCCGCGACGCTCACCCGCGCCCGCAAGATCGCCCTCGCGAACGGCCTGCGCTACGTCTACACCGGCAACGTCCACGACCAAGCCGGCGGCACCACCACCTGCCACGTCTGCGGCACCGAGCTCATCGTCCGCGACTGGTACGTGCTGAAAGCCTGGAACCTGACCCCGGACGGTCACTGCACGACGTGCGGCACCCCCTGCGCCGGCCGCTTTGACGGCCCCCCCGGCACCTGGGGAGCGCGGCGGGTGCCGGTGCGGTTGCGGGATTTTGCGGTGGGTGGGGTGGCCTGACGCGACAGGAGGTCGTCATCGACGCCCCTCGATCCGCCAAGCGAGGCAGAGGGTCAATTCTCGTCGAACTTGAACGAGGGGATCTCCATGGCTGGCTGCCACGAAGCCATTCCTTCCTGCCAAACGAGATCATGCTTGCTGAGACTCCCCTCCCGCGCCATCCGTTTGAACTGTTCGTCAGACACCGGCCCTTGCTGCTGTCCTGCCTGTGCGAAGTACCACATCCCAGCGGGAGAAGTTCCCGTTGGTGGTTTCAGCTCGGCTCCAGCCGGTCCTTCTCCGGGCGGTGTGCCCTTAATCCCGCAAACCAGTCGTTGAAATGCTTGAGGATCGTTGAGGCCGTCGCTGAACTCCACCCAGGTCAGCCGCCTCAAGAAAGGCGGCAACGCTTTCTTCTCCGGCATCGACGCACCCGGTAACAGGACCGGCACGACTCGACGGCTCTTGTCCTGCACCAGCGTATCGAGGGCGTCCCGCATCTCCTCGTTCTGCCACGGCCCGAGATGCCCGGGACCGAGAAAGACCGCACAGGTCCGGCTTCGCTCCAGCGCCGTCTCGATCGCCTCCTGCCAGGGCACGCCAGGCACCAGATGCCACTTGTCGAGGAACGGCTCGAGCCCCGCAGCCTTGAGTTGACGCGCCAGTTCTTCGACCGCCGGCTTGTCCCTTGTGGCGTGGCTCAGAAAGACGTCGTAGTCGTACGTCGCGTCGGATGGGCATGGCGGAGAGTCGCTATCATCCAGGATATCCCAGATTCGCCCCTCGGTGAGGTGAAGCGTACGCTCAAAATGGCCCGACGGTGCCGACACCCGCCGGTTGCACACCGAGTCACCTTCCAGGCATACTGCATTATGGATGAGAGTAAGGGGCCTTATCTGGCTTAGAGATGTCGTCGACAAGCTGGCTTGGAAGCATCAGGTCACGACGGATGAAGTAGAAGAGGCATTGACGTCTACGCCCAGCTTTCGTTTCCTGGAAAGGGGTGACGTCCGAGGTGAGGATCTTTACGCCGCGATGGCACGGACCATGGCCGGCCGCTACCTGATCATCTACTTCGTGTTCAAGAAGACCGGTGAGGCCCTGATCATCAGCGCCAGAGAGATGACCAAGAAGGAAAAGAAGGCGTATGCAGAAAAATGACAAGAAGCGTGATCCCATTCCTCGGCACTTCAAGAGCGTGGCAGAGGCGGCGGAGTTCTGGGACAACCACGACCTGGCGGACTACTGGGACCTCACTCGGGAAGCGAGCTTCGAGGTCGACATCCAGCGGCGCGTGTTTCTGACGGCTTTGGAACCGGAGCTCGCCAAAAAGTTGGTCGTCTGCGCCCGCCAGCAGGGAGTGACTACAGAAACTCTGATCAACGTCTGGCTGACCGAGAAGCTGGCGGCGTCTTCTCAAAGCAAGAAACAAGTCCCGGCGCAGGCTCGTGGAAGAGGCAGGCGCCTGAGCTCATCCGCTTGAGTCTCCACAGTGTGCCCGCGCCGCGCGACGCAGAACGTCTTCTAGCTTGACAACCACCCGGGAAAGGCACAGGCTGCAATTACCTCAGCCCCTCCCTAGCAAGGCGGAGCCGGACAGGAAAGACGGCGCCGCCTCGGCGCTCGTCTGCACGGCGAACCACCAAGGAGATCGCATGAAACGAGTAGCCTTTGTCGCGGCCGGAATCCTCCTCTTCTCCCTCAGCGGCTTCGCGAGCGACACGCCCGCTGCCATGACGGATGGGGTGAAATGGAACGCCGAGTACAACGCCGGCGACAAGTCGGTCAAGGTCGTCATCGATACGACCGGACTGGAGAAGACCTCCCACCTCTCGAACATCCGGCTCCGTTTCCTGGTCGACGGCGGCCAGGCCAAGACCCAGCTCACCCTCCAGCAGAAAGAGGTGAAGGCCGGGACCGTCATCCACGAGGTGATCTCCGTGGCCAGCAGCAAGGTCCACTCCCTGGCTCCCGACATGCTCTTCTATAAGGTCGTCGCGGATGCCGGCACGTCCGACCCGAAGCCTCACCAGCAGGCTCCGACCGCAGAGCTCGCCTCGAAGTAGGCCGCGTCCTCTGATAGCATCTCGCCGCTTCCCCTGCCCTCGCGGCGGGCGGTCCGTTGCCTGCTCTGACTCCCATGCCCCTCGACCGACTTGACTGGCGTTGGCTCGATGTCCGGTTCCTGGACAGCTCCGTGCGCGCCTGGATCGCGGCGGTCGGGGTCGCGGCGGCTTCGTATCTGGCCTTCCTGCTGATCCAGCGCCTGGTCGTCCGCCGGGTGGGCGCGATCGCCGGGCGGACGGTCAGCGGGGTGGACGATCTCGTCGTCGAGCTGGCGCGGCGCACCCGTCGGTGGCTGCTCCTGCTGACGGTGATCTACTTCGGCAGTCTGTTCCTCAACCTGCCGCACCGCCTCGACAGCGTTCTGCGCACCGCGGCGGTCCTGGCGGTCCTGATCCAGCTCGCGCTGTGGGCGCTCACCGGCATCGATTTCTGGGTGGCCCGCGCCCGCGTGCAGCGGCTGGCCGAGGACGCCGCGTCGGTCAGCCTGATCGGCCTTCTCGCGTTCATCGGCAAGGCGGTGCTGGCGACCGTCGTTCTCCTGCTGATCCTCGACAACGTGGGAGTGAACGTCACCGCTCTGGTCGCCGGCCTGGGCGTCGGCGGCATCGCGGTCGCGCTGGCGCTCCAGAACATCCTGGGCGACCTCCTGGCGTCGCTCTCGATCGTCCTCGACAAGCCGTTCGTCCTCGGCGACACCATCAACCTCGGCGATCTCACCGGCACGGTGGAGAGCGTCGGCCTCAAGACCACCCGGCTGCGCAGCGCGACCGGCGAGCAGATCGTGATTTCCAACGGCGATCTGCTCAAGAGCCGCATCCGCAACCTCAAGCGGATGACGGAGCGCCAGGTCACCCTGACGTTCGGCGTGGTCTACGGCACTCCGGCCGCGGCGCTCGCTTCGATTCCGGGTCTGGTGCGCGAGTGCGTCGAGGCGCAGGATCAGGTGCGCTTCGGCCGGGCGCATCTGAAGCGGCTGGCGGAGTGGAGCCTCGACTTCGAGGTCGCGTATGCCGTGCTGTCCCCCGACTACAACCTCTACATGGACCGGCAGCAGGCGATCAATCTCGCTCTGCTGCGCCGGCTCGAAGACGCCGGGATCGCGTTGGCGTTCCCCACCCGGACCGTCCATTTCGCGGGGGAGCCGGCCGCCGCCGGGGACGTAACTTCCGTCCCCTGACCTCGTATTGGGATGCGGAGGAGGGCGGAAACGCCCTCGGAAAGGAGTTTTCGTGCGCAGATGGATCATGGCGCTGGCCGCGGCCTCCCTGCTGTCTTCGGTGGCTGCGTTCGCGCAGACGGACCCGGGAACGCGCCTGTTGCGGTACCCCGATATTCATCAGGACAAGATCGTCTTCGTCTACGCCGGCGATCTGTGGCTGGCCGGCACCGAGGGCGGCACCGCCCGGCGGCTGACCTCGGATCTCGGCGAGGAGCTGTTTCCGAAGTTCTCGCCGGACGGCAAGTGGATCGCGTTCACCGGCGAATACGGCGGCAATCATCAGGTCTACGTCATCAGTGTCGACGGCGGCACGCCGCGCCAACTGACCTTCCACAACGACGTCGGCGACATGCCGCCGCGCGGCGGCGTCGACAACCAGGTGCTGGGCTGGACGCCGGACGGCAAGCAGGTGCTCTTCAGCTCGCACCGCACTCCCTGGAGCGAGCGCATCGCCCGCTTCTACCTGGTGCCGGCGGCCGGCGGCATGGAAGTGCCGCTGCCGATGCCGGAAGGCTCGACCGGCAGCTTCTCTCCCGATGGGACGAAGATCGCCTATACGCCGGTGCAGACCGAGTTCCGCGGCTGGAAGCGCTATCACGGCGGGCGGGCGCAGGACGTCTGGCTCTACGACCTCGCCCGGAACAGCGCCGAGCGCCTCACCGACTATGACGGCACCGACGGCCTGCCGGTGTGGGTCGGCAACACGATCTATTTCGACTCCGACCGCGAGGGCGGCATCCTCAACCTGTATTCGCTCGACCCCGCCACCCGCAAGGTGCGGAAAGCGACGAGCCATACCGACTGGGACGTTCTCTGGCCGAGCAGCGACGGGCGGCGGATCGTCTATCAGAAGGGCGGCGCGCTCTGGCTGCTCGATCCCGCCACCGGGCAGACGCACCAGGTGGTGATCCACATCACCGGCGATCTGCCGCACACCCTTCCGTACTTCAAGAACGTGACCGCCGACATCCAGTCCATGGCTCTCTCGCCCACCGGCAAGCGGGCGGTGTTCGGCGCCCGCGGCGAGGTGTTCACCGTGCCGGCCGAAAACGGCGAGGCGCGCAACATCAGCCGCACGCCGGGGGCGCGGGAGATCGCTCCCACCTGGTCGCCCGACGGCCGCTGGATCGCCTATCTCTCCGACCGCACCGGCGAATATGAGATCTGGATGCGCAAGAGCGACGGCTCCGGGGAGGAGCGCCGCATCACTACCGGCGGCAACGTCTACCTCTACCAGCCCCTGTGGTCGCCCGACTCCCGGAAGCTCGCCTTCGGCGACACCGAGCACCGCGTGCGCTGGGTCGACGTCGACAGCGGCAAGGTCTCTGATGCCGACCGCTCGACCCGCGGCGACATCACCGACTACCGTTGGTCGCCGGACAGCCGCTGGTTGACCTATACGAAAACCGGGGCAAACAATCTCGCATCGATCTGGGTCTATTCGCTGGACCAGAGCAAGGCGGAGCAGCTCACCAGCGGCTTCACCAACGACTCCGAGCCGTTCTTCGATCCCCAGGGCCGGTATCTCTACTTCTTCTCCAACCGCGACTACAACCTGACCTTCAGCGGCTTCGAGCTCGACTACATCTACACCAACCCGACCCGCGCCTATGTCGCCGTCCTCTCCAAGGACGGTCCCGCGCTGTTCCTGCCGAAGAGCGACGAGGAGTCGTTCAAGGAGCCCGCGAAGCCTGGCAAGCCGGGCAAGCCGAGCCCGCCGAAGCTCGCCGACGCGGCGGAGAAGAGCGGGGAGAAGGGGAAAGAGAAGAGTCAGGATGAAGAGAAGGCGGAAGCCGCTGCCGATACCGTGCCGGCGAAGGCCAAGCCGGTCAGGATCGACGTCGACGGCTTCGAGCAGCGCGTGCGCGCGCTCCCCGGCCCTTCCGGCTCCTACCAGAACCTCGCGGCCGGCCCGGACGCCGCCTATTACATCTTCAACGGCGGCTCCGGCGCGTCGCCGGAGCTCAAGCAGTTCGACCTCAAGGAGCAGAAGGAGTCGACCGTGCTGAGCGGCGCGACCGCCTTCGAGCTGTCGGCCGACGGCAAGAAGATCCTGTACCGCCAGGACCAGACGTACGGGATCATCGACGCGCGGCCCGGGCAGAAATCCGGAGACGGCAAGCTGGCGCTGGACCGGCTGGAGCTCCAGATCGATCCGCGGGCGGAGTGGAACGAGATGTACGTCGACGCCTGGCGCACCTTCCGCGACTTCTTCTACGATCCGGCGCTGCACGGCGTGGATTGGAAAGGGCTGCGTGACAAGTACGCCCAGCTCCTGCCGGACCTCGCCACCCGGGCCGACCTCGATTTCCTTTTCACCGAGCTCGGCGCCGAGATTTCAGCCGGCCACGTCTACGTCGAGCGCGGTGACGAGCCGGGGCCGGCGCGCGTCGAGCACGGTCTGCTGGGCGCTGAGATCGAGGCCCATCCATCGGGGTACTTCCGCATCGCGAAGATCTTCCCCGGCGAGAACTGGCATCCGGACTTCCGCTCTCCCCTCACCGAGCCGGGCATCCACGTCGCTCCCGGCGATTTCATCCTCGCCGTCGACGGCGAGTCGACGAAGGGAGTCGACAACTTCTACCGTCTGATGATGGCCAAGGCGAACCGCGTCGTCACCCTGCTGGTCAACAGCCAGCCGTCGCTCCAGGGAGCGCACGAAGAGCGGGTGCACCCGGTCGCCAGCGAGCAGAACCTGCGCTATCTCGACTGGGTGCAGGCCACCCGCGCCAAGGTCGACAAGGCCTCGGGCGGCCGCATCGGCTACATCCATCTGCCGGACACGGCGACCAGCGGCAACCGTGAGCTGTTCAAATACTTCTACTCGCAGGCGAACAAGGACGCTCTGATCCTCGACGATCGTTGGAACGGCGGCGGCTTCGTGCCGGACCGCATGATCGCGCTGCTCAGCCGGCCCCTGCTCAACTACTGGGAGCGCCGGAAGGGCGATCCCACCGCCACGCCGGCCTTCTCCAACGACGGCCCCAAGGCCACCCTGACCAATGGGGAGGCGGGCTCGGGCGGCGACGCCTTCCCTTACTTCTTCCGTGAGCTGGGGCTCGGCCCGCTCATCGGCACCCGCACCTGGGGTGGCCTCGCCGGCATCACGTCTTCCCCGTCGCTTCTCGACGGCGGCTCCATGAGCGTCCCCTCCTTCCGCTTCTTCACCAAGGAGGGACAATGGGCCATCGAAAACGAAGGCGTGGCCCCCGACATCGAAGTCATCGACCGCCCGGACGAATTTGCCAAGGGGCACGACCCGAGCCTCGAAAAGGCCATCGCCTACCTGCTGGATGAGCTGAAGAAGAACCCGCCCAGGAAAGTCGTCGCGCCGACGCCCCCCAAGGGCGGCGCGCCGCGCTGAGGCATTTGATTCCCCCCTCTCCCGGAAGGACGTGCGGGTGTGTGGGAGAGGGGGCCAGGGGGTGAGGGCCTTACCGCTTGATCCGCCACCCCCCGTCCTCATTTTCCAGGATCCAGCCCACGATCTTGCCGGGGTAGATGGCCTCGTCCTCGCGCCAGAAGCGGCGGCTGCGGAGGTGGCGGCTGGAGGTGTCGTGGACGGGGATGGATTCCGCCTGGTCGTGGATGTTCTTGCTGCGGTCGATCCAGCGCCGGCAGTTGGGCAGGCGGAGGTCGACCCAGCCGTCTTTCACCCAGCTTTCGAGATTCTCCGGGGTCACCGGCTCGTCCGCCACGCCGCCGGGGAACAGCACGTGCGGACCGCGCAGCAGCTCTCCCGAGTCGAGGAGGATCGGGGTGCCGATCGACACGATGCGGTTGGCGGTGTCAGGCTGCGAGCGGACCAGGTGGTCGAGCCCGTCGCGCACCGTCTCCGGCGTCGCCTCGCGGACCGCGGTCATCGTGCCGAAGGCGAGGCGCAGCAGGTGGGCTTCGAAGAGGAGCTTGGAGATGCGCGGCGGCCCCAGCATCTCGAAGGCCACGCTGTGGACGCCGTGCTCCTTTTCGAGGTCCAGCATGCGGTCGATCGCCCAGTGGCGCAGGACGCCCGCCCGGTAGGTCGGCCCGAGCACCGCGCCGTCGAGAGCGTTGACGATGTCGCGCCCGGTCTGCCGCCCCTCGATCTCGAACACCAGGTAGCTCGCGATCTCCTCCGGCGTCACCAGCTCCATCTGATCGCCGCTCGAAATCGTGACGAACTCCTCGAGGCTGAACACCCCGTTCTCGCCGGTGTCGATGAACACGTTCTCGTAGAGGGCGTCCGTCTCGCGCGCCGCCGCCAGGTCGTCGCTGGAGAAGGTGGCGCCCAGCGGCCGCGGCTGGGCGTCGACCAGGCGGAGCGGCTTGCCGTGGCGGTAGACCGGGCCATAGCCGATCTTCTTCCAGGCGATCACGGCCGCCGGCTTGATCTCCTTGACGATCGGCGCCCCGGGAGTGCGCGCCATGAGAAAGAGGAGCATCGACTGGGCGCCGGCGACGGCGCTCTTCGACAGCAGCACCCGGCTCGGCCGCTCCTCCGAATGGGTGTAGGGGATGTTGAGCCCCATGCCGCCGGTGCCGGTGGTGCCGACCTTGACGTACACCTTGGTGCCGGCGTCGAGCATGCCGCGGTACAGCACCTGGATGTGGCGGATCAGGCGCGGCATGTAGAGCGCGTCGAGCAGGCTCTCGGCCGTGGCCTCGTCGACGGCGTCCCCGCCGTCGAGCTTGCGCAGGAGCGCCTCGGCGGATTTGAAGATGTCGCCGTAGGCGATGCCGGTCGCGGTGTTGATGCAGTCGATGACCACGTCCGGTCGCGAGTCGGCGAGCAGACGGTACAGGAGGAAGACGGAGAGGTGCTCGTCGCTCAGCGGGCGCAGCTCGGCGCGGATCTTGTCGCGCTTCGAATTGCCCTGGGTACCCTGGGTGAGGCCGAAGAGGTCGCCGGCCGACACCGAGATCGTCGCCGCCCCTGCCTCCGCGGCGAGCTCCTCGCGGGCGCGCTCCGACTCCCCGATGCGCAGGCTGTGGATCTGAATCTCGCGGGGCCTGCGCTCCAGGAGCTCGCGGCACACTGCCATGCCGACGAGGCCGTAGCCCCCCAGCACAAGGATCTTCCGATTCTCGATGTTCAAGACCTGTCCTCCTCACAGAAGCTCATTGGATGCCCGATCTGAAACGCGGCGGCTGATTCTATCGCGGAGCCTCCCGGTGTATGCTCGGCGAGTTTTCTTGTGACCGTCCGCGGCAATTGCTTTGACGTTTGGAGATTAAATGCTTTCTTGCTGTAGAGCGTTGGGTTCTGCCTGGGCTGTCCTCGCCGTGCTCGCCCTTCCGGCCGGCGCCCAGACGGCGGATCTCGACCAGCACATTGACCGGCGCATTGACCAAGAAACCGAGCGCCTCGCGCCGCGGCTCATCGAGCTCCGCCACCAGATCCACCAGAACCCCGAGCTCAGCAGCCGGGAGGAGAAGACCGCCGCCCTGGTCGCCGCCTTCCTGCGCGAGCTCGGCCTGCCGGTGAAGACCGGCGTCGCCAGGACCGGCGTCACCGCCATTCTCCAGGGCGGCAAGCCGGGTCCGCGCATCGCGGTGCGCGCCGACATGGACGCCCTGCCGGTCATCGAAGAGACCGACTTCCCTTTCCGTTCCACCAAGCATGACACGTTCCTGGGCCAGGACGTCGGCGTCGCCCACGCCTGCGGCCACGACGTGCACACCACCGCGCTCCTCGGCGTCGCCGCCGTGCTCACCGCGCTCAAGGCCGAGCTGCCGGGGAGCATCGAATTCATCTTCCAGCCGGCGGAGGAGGGGCCGCCGCCGGGCGAGCGGGCGGGCGCCGAGCTGATGCTGGCCGAAGGAGCGTTCGAGACCAGGCCGCAGGCCGTCTTCGCCCTCCACTCCTTCCCCGACCTGAACGTCGGCGAAGTGGGCTTCAACCCCGGCCCCACCATGGCGGCGGTCGACCAGTTCGTGATCACCATCAAGGGGAAGCAGTCGCACGGCGCCTACCCGAACCTGGGGATCGATCCGGTGGTCATCGCGGCGCAGGCCATCCTCTCCCTGCAGACCATCCGCTCGCGCAACCTGTCGCCCTTCGAGCCGAGCGTCCTCACCGTCGGCATCGTCCGCGGCGGCGAGCGGTTCAACATCATTCCGGGGGAAGTCCACCTGGAGGGCACCGTGCGCACCTATAAGGCAGACGTGCGCGCCGAAATCGAGCGCCGCATGCGCGAGATCCTGGACGGTGTCACGAAAGCGGGCGGTGGCTCGTACACCATGGAATACAAAAAGAACGCGCCGGCCACGATCAACGATCCGGCGCTCGCCGCCAAGGTCCGGCCGCTCCTGGAGCGCACCCTGGGCGCCGCCAACGTCAAGCTGGTCGAGCCCTCGATGGCGGGGGAGGATTTTGCGTACTTTGCGAACGAGGTTCCCGGCTTCTTCTTCCGCCTGGGCGTGGTCAAGCCCGGCACGGTGTCCGGCGGCCTGCACACCCCGACGTTCCCGGCGGACGACAGCGCCGTCCCGGCCGGCACGCGAGTGATGGCGCGGCTGCTGGCGGACTACCTGCGTGAATCTTCAAAATAAACGTCGAAATAGACTTGACCTCAAACTGATTCCGACCGAGTCAAGAAAACCGAGGATTGAATGCATAACGACGGCCCTTCCGTGAGCAGCGTGGGATTGGAGAAACTTGGGATCTCCGAGGCCCGCACGGTGTACTGGAACCTTCCTCCTGCGCGTCTGATCGAGCAGGCCGTGCAGCGCGGGGAGGCGGTGCTCGCCGCCGAGGGGCCGCTGGTCTGCACGACCGCGCCGCACACCGGCCGGTCCCCGAACGACAAGTTCGTGGTCAAGGACGCCGCGACCGACGGCGACATCTGGTGGGGCGACGTCAACAAGCCGTTCGAGCGCGCCCGGCTCGACGGCCTGCTCGCCAAGGCCCGGGAGCACGTCAAGGGGCGCGACCTCTTCGTCTTCGACGGCTACGCCGGAGCCGATCCGCGCTACCGCCTCAAGGTCCGCGTCATCACCGAGAACGCCTGGCACTGCCTGTTCGCGCAGAACATGTTCATCCGCGAGCAGGACCCGGACGTCCTGCGCTCCTTCGCGCCCAGCTTCACGGTCTGGAACGTCGCCTCCCTCGCCGCCGATCCGCAGCAGGACGGCACGCGGTCGGGCACCTTCATCCTGCTCGACCTGGCACAGCGCATGGTCCTCATCGGCGGCACCCAGTACGCCGGCGAGATCAAGAAGAGCATCTTCAGCGTGATGAACTACTACCTGCCGAAGCAGGGCGTCCTCTCCATGCACTGCAGCGCCAACTACGGCGCCACCAAAGACGACGTCGCTCTCTTCTTCGGCCTCTCCGGCACCGGCAAGACCACCCTCTCCGCCGATTCCCTGCGCACCCTGATCGGCGACGACGAGCACGGCTGGAGCGAAGACGGCGTCTTCAACGTCGAAGGCGGCTGCTACGCCAAAGTGATCCGCCTGAGCCCCCAGGGCGAGCCGGAGATCTACCGCACCACCCGCACCTTCGGCACCGTGCTCGAAAACGTCGTCTGCGATCCGGAGACCCGGCGCCTGGACCTCGACAGCGAGAAGCTCACCGAGAACACCCGCTCCAGCTATCCGCTCACCCAGCTCGATCGGGTCGACCTCGGCGGCATGGCCGGCCATCCGAAGAACGTCGTCTTCCTCACCTGCGACGCCAACGGCGTGCTGCCGCCGATCAGCCGGCTCACCGAAGACCAGGCGATGTACCACTTCCTCTCCGGCTACACCGCCAAGGTGGCCGGCACCGAGAAGGGTGTCACCGAGCCCAAGGTCACCTTCAGCACCTGCTTCGGCTCCCCCTTCCTGCCGCTCCACCCCGGCGTCTACTCCGCGCTGCTGGGCGAGAAGCTCAAGAAGCACGGAGCCAAAGTCTGGCTCCTCAACACCGGCTGGACGGGAGGCCCCTACGGCGTCGGCCAGCGCATGAAGCTCGCCCACACCCGCCGCATGGTCACCGCCGCCCTGGCCGGAGAGCTCGACCACGTCCCCACCTGGACCGACCCCCTCTTCGGCCTCCACGTCCCGACCTACGTCGAAGGAGTGCCGGGCCAGGTCCTCCGTCCGCGCGAGACCTGGAAAAATCCAGCCGACTACGACGCCAAAGCCGCCCAGCTCGCCGACCTGTTCGCCGACAACTTCAAGAAGTACGAGTCCGAGGTCAACGACGCGGTCAAGGCGGCCGGTCCGGGGAAGGTGAAGGTGTGAGGGGTGAAACAGAAGGAAGAAAAAGAAGTAGGGGATTCTCTGGAGCGCCTTCAGCGGCTCGCCCAAGCCCACCTTCTTGCCTGGAGCGGCCGTAAGCTCGGAAGCGCGTCACCTACCGTGCGCGTCCAAGGCTCGAAAACGGTTGCGAAGATTCTGCTCGAAGACCGGCGATGATCCTTCAGTAGGGGAGGGGCTTGTCCCCTCCCGTGTGGGCGGAAAGTTTCGGTTTTCGGCCGGCGAACAGCCGAAGAGGATGAATTCCTCGAAGCCATGAAGAAGACCGCCACAGAGAATCTATGGCCGGTGGAAAGCGAGTTAGGTCATGTAGCGTTCACTGTTCCGCCCACTTCATAAACGTCATTGCAGTCTGATGACCCTCGACGGGTTCGATCGGTATCTGGATCAGCGCATCGGGATTGTCACCTGCACTCTCGGCCAAGGCAACGATTCTTGCGAGCTCTGCTTGGGGGATTCGAGCCACCTCGTAGTGGAGCCGAACAGGGCCCAGCGGAACGGCGATGTCCAGCACCTGCATTATGTGTTCGGGAGTTTCCATAATAACCTCTCCCAAAAGTCCGTCTTGGCGGTCGCGAAACAAATCGCGAACGCCTGGAGCCTGCATTGTGATAGTCATACTTGTTCGGTTGCCTGTACCTCTACCGTCCTTCAGAACGGCAAGCGTAGCGAGGATATTGGAGATATCTGCGTCGGTAAAGTGCGGTCGGCTTGGAACGGGGATGATAGTACCCGTCCTGCGCTGTATCTCGGCAACATAGCTCCAGAACTCTAAATATACTTCACCTGGGTGAGGAACCTCTTCCGGGGCTAACTGAACGTCTTCAACATCTCGTGTCTGGCGCCGGTGGCGAGATCCTGGTAGAGCAGCATGCCGCCTCGAGAAAGGTGAGCTTGGATACTCATAGCCTTGTGCTGCGTAAAAGCGCTCGCCTTTGCCGCGGAAAAATCATAGCTGAACGTTCCTTTTCTAACGAGGCTCCGCCTCAGACCGACGAGGTGTAGCCCCCTCCTCCCCCTGTTCTTCGTTTCGAGGGGGCTCCGGTTGAGCGTGGGACCGAGATAGACTCGGTCCCGCTATAGGCCGCAAGCGGCTGGTGGTCCCGAGG
>DATARD010000174.1:0-20327 GCA_036264355.1 Thermoanaerobaculia bacterium | reverse complement strand
CGCTTGATCGGGCGTCCGCCTGACTTGATCGCCCGTCCCTCTCATTTGATCGGGCGTCCGCCTGACTTGATCGCCCGTCCCTCTCGCTTGATCGGGCGTCCGCCTGACTTGGTCGCCCGTCCCTCTCACTTGATTGGGCGTCCGCCTGACTTGATCGCCCGTCCCTCTCGCTTGATCGGGCGTCCGCTCCACCTGATCGAGGTCCGCCTCACTTGGTCGAGCGTCCGCCTCTGCCGGACCGGGGCCGCGGCCTTCGGTGCAGTCCCGCGACTGCACGGCCCTCCCTTCCGCCGCAGTCCGCCGACTGCACTCTCTGCCGTCCAATCCCGCTGCCAGGCTCTAAGCCTTTTCTTCTCAATGGTCTTTCCACCTGACTTCGGCTGGTATGCGGCTTGTAGCAGAGGGCTGCCAGACAAGGAGGGACGACGATGAACGAGATGAGGGTAGAGACCGCTTTCGAGGTTCCCGGGCAGCTCAGGCAGCACGAGGCTCAGCCGGCTGATCCGGCCGAGCAGGGGTTGCGGTCGTCGCGGGGGATCCCGAGCGCAGCCTCCATCAACTGGTGCACGACATGGAAGACGAGCTGGACGCCGCGAAACGGGCGGTGGCGGCCGCGATGGCCAACGAGGACCGCCTGCGCGCCCAGATCGCCTTCCACACCGAGGACGCCGGCGAGTGGCAGCGCGCCGCCGAACGCACGCTGGGCAAGGGCGACGAAGCCGGCGCCCGCGAAGCGCTCCGCCGCGTGGAGATGGCCGACCGGCAGCGGCAGAAGCTGGAGCAGCAGTTCGCCAGCCAGTCCAAGGAGACCGAGGAGGCGCGGCAATCCGTGGCACGCATGCAGGAGCGCTGCGAGCTGTCGCGCAGCCGTCTCCAGGTGGTGCAGGCGCAGATGCGGCAGGTCGAGGCGCGCAAGGCGATCGGCAGCGTGCTGTCGAGCGCCTACACGCACAACCTGCGCGGCGAATTCGACCGCATCAGCGGTCGCGTCGAGGAAGAGGCGGCCACCGAGCGAACTATCAGAAGCTGGACGACCAGCTCTCCGGCGAGGACCTGCGCCGCCGCTTCGAAGCCGACGCGGTGTCGGACGCGGTCGAGGAACGGCTGGCCCGTATTCGTCCGCCCGCGGAGCCGGAGCCGGCGCGGGAGGGAACGGCCTCATGAGCGCTCTCCGCCGCCGCGTCGAGCGCCTCTTCGGCCAGTCGCGCATCCGCCTCCCTCGTCGCAGGCCGTCGGCGGAAGACCTGGAAACCGGCGACCGCGTGCAGATCGGCGCGGTCGTCTGGCAGGTCCGCGGCGGCCTCGCCCTCTGGTCCGGCTCCTGGGCCTTCCTGGTCGAAGCCCTCGACCATGGCACCGAGGTCCCCGGAGCCCCACGCACCGCCCGCCTCCTCGTCCCGAACGCACCAGCGTGGTGTTCCAAGCCGGCGAAGCGCCCTGACTCGCGCGGCGCGCGTTTCCCCGCACGAACGCCTGTGCTCGTGCGCGGAGCGCACCCTACCGCCGCGTTCTGTGCTAAGCTTTCTCCAGCTCATTGACAACCGAAGGAAACGACGGCCACGCCCAACACGCCGTCGAAAATGACCGGATCAGCAACGCGGGATTGATGACAGGACCAGGTGAGGTGCCACACTCCAGGCACCCGCCAGCGCCGGATCTCGCCCAACTCGCCTCCACCGGCCATTCGTCCTTCGAGTCCTTTCCGTCCTTGAGGTCCTTTGAGTCCTTTTTCACCCTGCCGCCGTCCTCAGCCTTCCCCAGGCGCGGTGCCCCCGCAAGAACCGAGCACAGGAAAAAAGCATGCCAGGCCCAAACTGCAGAAATGGAACCGGGTTAACAGCCGAGCCCGTATCTGAAGAGAAGAAAGGAGTTGGCGCCACCATGGAACGCTCCGCAGAAGCCAGAGAGAGGCGTTTTCCACAGCCTCCGGAGGGGGTAACAGCCGAAGGGATCGCAAATGGCTCTGCCGACGCGGTTTGTAAGGGCCAGAGTCGGAATTGACCGGATCAGTACGGCGGGATTGCGACACCAGGTGTGGACCAACCGATACTCCGCCGCTGGCTCCGCCGTCGGAATTGACCGGATCAGTACGGCGGGATTGCGACTTCTTCTTCTTGGTCGTACCAGCTATCTTCGCTCATCGGTAATGTCGGAATTGACCGGATCAGTACGGCGGGATTGCGACTCATTGATGGGCGGCTTGACGTCGTCCACGTATTTCGTCGGAATTGACCGGATCAGTACGGCGGGATTGCGACGATGACGGGCTGGAGCCGCTGGCGGATCTCCGCATTCATGGTCGGAATTGACCGGATCAGTACGGCGGGATTGCGACTTCTCCCGGCTGGCGGAGATGACGGATCAGCAGGGAGGGCAGCGACACAAACATCCATGCTCACCGTGCCTTGAGCCGGCGAGCAGCAAGTGCGCCGAGAGGGGCTGCCCAAGCGCCGAGGGAAGGTTACCAAGCCGCCAGAGAAGCTTCCCAAGCCACTTGAGAACCTTACCGAGTCACTTGAGAAGCTTCCCAAACCACTTGGGAACCTTCCCAAACCACTTGGGAACCTTACCAAGTCACGAGGGAACCTTACCAAGTCACTTGGGAACCTTACCAAGCCGCGAGAGAACCTTACCAAGTCGCCTGGGAACCTTACCGAGCCGACCGTGAAGCTTGCTTTTTTTGTTGGGAGGCTTATGGGGAGGCCGGAGAGGGGGGTGGGGGCGTGCGCGCGGCATGCCCGGAGGGCTGGTCTACAGGGTGGGCTCCACGGGAAGCCGCGCAGGACCGTCCGGCGCTTTCTTCCGCGGCCCCTTCTGCGCATCGACCGGCTTGCGGACCCGGAAGGGCTGCAGGTTGAGCTCGACCAGCTTCTCGGTATGGATCCCGAAGCACTGCTGGACCGTCAGGCGCAACACCGTGCTCAGCCGAGCCGCCTCGGTTATGTTCACGAGTTGCTTCGGGACATCCCGCGTCTCCGCGGTCAAGGCGTCCTGGCGCGTCACCCGCTCGTGCACGTGACTGACAGCCGTGTTGAATCGAGTCGGAAATCACCGGAACAGCACGGCCCACGCCACGGCGCAAATCGCGCCGTGGCGGGAGACGACCGAGACCTCAGCAACAACTAATGAATTGGTCGCAGGAGGCGCCGCCACAGTCGGCGCTGGTGCGGCAGGTGGCAGCCCCGCAGCCGCAGTGGCAATAGCCGAGATGCTTGTTGGCCATGAATTCCGGCTCAGGCACCTGGCCCGCCGGAGCGGTGACCACCGGGGCCCGGCAGACGTTGTCGTCATTCGCCAGGTTGAGCGCCGGCTGGCAGGCGCCGGCCGTCTGCACCGCCTGGACAGCCGGCGCCGTGCCGCTGCCATTGGCAGCGCAGGCGGGGCTCCAGGCGGCCAGAAGCGCGAGCGCGAACAGCGAGAGCAAGATCAATCGTGAGCGTGACATTGCGACCTCCTTTTGGATTGAGACGGAGTTTCCGAGCTCCTAACAATCTCAGTGCGCCGATCCGGGAGAAGGGGGACGCCGCCCCGTCACCAGAACGTTGCCAGGTGACAGCGCGGGACGCTGCACGCGGATTGCGGTGAAACCGGCCGCCGTGAGCCAGGCGGCGTACTCACCGCCGCTGTAGCACGACGCCGTCGAGGTCAGGCGGAAGAACAATGCCGCGCCGTCGCCCGCGCCGGCTTTCGCGGCGCGGTCCGGCCGTTCGATCTCCCAGATGGCCACGGTTCCCGCGGGTGCCAGGGCGTCGTGGGCGCGGCGCAAAACGCCGATATTAGACTCGGGCTGGAAGTGGTGGAGGATGTTGGCGAGCAGCACGACGTCGTTGCCGGTGCCGAAATCGGCGCTGTGGAGATCGCCTTCGCGGTGCTCGACGAGGGCGCCGATCCCCTCCGCCGCCGCCAGCTCCCGCGCGATCCCCACCGCCTGCGGCAGATCGAGCACCACCGACGTCATCGGCGGATGTTGGCGGCAGATGGCGGCACCGAGCAGACCATGCGAGCCGGCGACGTCGAGCAACCGCCGGGCGCCGCGCCGTACCGGTACCCGGGCGGCGAGGAGCGGCGCGTCGAAGCGCGCGATCTCCAGCATGCCGCGCTGATAGCTCGCCCACTGCTCCGGATCGGTCATCGTGGCATGGAAATCGAGCCCGCGGCCGGTGCGCACGAGGTCTTCCAGGTGCGCCACGAAATCCCACTGCGTGTAGTTCCACTCCAGGTAGCCCCAGAGCTCCATCGGAGCCCTCGGCACCATCGAGCGCCGGCCGAGCGCGCTCAGCGAGAAGCGGTCGCCCTTCTGCACCGCGTAGCCGGCGAACGTCAGCATGCGCAGCAGGAGCCCGGTGCACTCGGCGTCCAGGCTCCGCGCCGCCGCCACCTCCGCCGCCGTGCGCGGACCCTCGCCCAGCGCGGTGAACACCCCGAGCCGCACGCCCGCCATCAGACAACGCGCTTTCATCAGGGAGAAGATCGCATCCAGCACCGGCACCGGCACCTTGCCGGAGAGCAGCGCCAGGCGCTCGAAGGGGTTTTCGGGAATCGGTCCGTACTTCATGAGAGCGAGGAAGAATAGAGCGGAATAGATCACATCGCGCGCTTCTTCGCCGATCCTTCCAGATAGGTCTTGAAGTCCTTGGCGCCGGGCGGTGCGATGTCGAAAACGATCGCGACCGTGCCGTCCGGCTTCATCCGGTAGGTCAACCGGAAACGCGGGGCCCCGGCGGCCTCGTCGCTCAGGAAGACGGCGCTCCTTGGATCGTCCGACGTGGTCACCGAATACTGGATCACGTGGTCTTCGTTGTCCACGTACACCGCCCGGTACCCGCTGTCCGGAGCGCGATAGATCAGCATCACGTCCTCATGATGGCCGCCGTGCACGTCCGCAGCGTTGCGGCGGAGCAGCGCATGCCCTCCCGCTTGCGGCTCCACGGAGAACCGGCCGCTCGGCGCGCCGTCCGGGCCGAATCCGTCCCACTCACCGAGCAGGAAATCCAGGGGAGCCCAGCCCGCGACAGATGGGGCCTTCGCGGCAGGGGTGTCTGCAGCGTGGGCGGCGGCGGCAAGGGTGACGAGGAGGATCGAGGAGGCGAGGAGATTTCGCATTGCGTGATGCTACACGAACGGGAAACGCCTCAAAGATCCAGCGGATCCCAAAGGCTGGAGCCG
The DNA here is from genome assembly GCA_036264355.1 of Thermoanaerobaculia bacterium. Taxonomy (GTDB): domain Bacteria; phylum Acidobacteriota; class Thermoanaerobaculia; order Multivoradales; family UBA5704; genus UBA5704. The sequence goes on along the minus strand of DATARD010000174.1, from coordinate 15,161 downwards.
TAGAGGGGAGACCGCTTCTTCGGCCGGCGGCCGAGGCGGGTCGAGGTGCGGAACGTCATGTCCGAGAATTCGTCGGGCGGGACGCCGAGCTCGCGGAGGAGGAGCACGAGATGGCGGAGGGTCAGCTTGGTGCGGCCGGAGAAGAGCCGGGAGATCGTCCCGGTCGTCCAGCCGAGATCTTTTTCCAGCCCGGCGCGGGAGCGGAGTTGCAATTGGACCAGGTTTTCCAGAGCGGTCGTCAGGCTGGTGACACGTTTGTCGACCATGGCTCCTCCATTACTCGGAACGCGGCTTGGCGCCGCCCGGCTCGCCCGGCGCGAACACCACCGGACCGTATCCGATCTCTTTCAGGCTCCGCAGGACCTGATCCCTCCACGGCGTCCCCGGCCGCGGAGTCAGCCCGCCGAGGCCGAAGAAATTCGCCGGATCGAAGGAGACGCATTCCAGGATCAGGAAGAGGTTGCGGAGCGGGATGTCCTTCTCTCCCGTGAGCATGCGGCCGAGCGAGCCCGGCTTGAGCTCCGCCCACTCCTCCACCTCGGGCAGCGGCACGAGAGACACGTCGATGATCGCCGCCAACAGCTCGCTGAACCTGCGGACTTCCTCGTCGATCATGGCCGGAAGTCTACTCCGGAACGGCTCCCACCACCGTCAATCCGCCGGCAAACACCTCGACCGCGACCGTCTCGCCGGCAGCCACCGGCCGCACCGGCTCGCCGCCGCCGTACATCGTCGTCTCCCGGTCCACCGTGAATTCCGCCCGCCGGGTGCGCACCAGCTCGACCGCCGGATGGCCGACGTGCTTGCCGGCGTACACCTTGGGAAACACGGCGACCAGCGACAGCCGGGGGATCGCCTTGACGATCACCAGGTCGAGCAGGCCGTCGTCGATCCGCGCCGCGGGAGCGATCTTCATGCCGCCTCCGAAGCGGGGGAGGTTGCAGGCGTTGGCGAACATCACACCCCCTTCGAAGACGCCGCCGTCGTAGACGACTTTCATCCGCAGCGGCGTGAAACGGGCCAGGGTACGCAAGACCGACCAGGGATAGACCAGCGGCTTCGGCAGCTTCTGCAAGGAGTTGGCGTAACGCGTCGTCTCGGAGTCGAAGCCGACGCCGGCATAGCCGATGCAGACCGTGCCTCCGACATCGCCGACCCGGATCAGGTCGATCCGCCGCACCGGACCGGTGATGGCGAGATGCACCGCCACGTCCAGATCCCACGGCACGCCGAGCGTCCCCGCGAGGTCGTTGCCGGTGCCGAGCGGCAGCACGCCCAGCGCGCACGCGGTGCCGGCGAGCGCCTGCGCCACGTGGTGCATGGTGCCGTCGCCGCCCGCCACCAGCAGGCGCTCGACGCCGTCGTCGACCGCCCGCCGCGCCTGGATCACCAGATCCTCGGGGCTGCGGCTGAACACGAAGCCGGCCCCGGCGCGGGAGGCCAGGATGCGCAGCTTCTCGAACCGCGCCCGGGCCGTCCCGCGGCCGGCCGCCGGATTCACCAGGAAACGGACCTGTCGAGTCTCGGAAGGGATCACCGGCCGAGAGCATACGCCAGACGCCGTCAGACCTCCATCACCGCCGCGATGTCGGACTCGAGCGGCGCCTCACCTCTCCGTCCTTGCCACGCGGTCACCGCCAGCAGGACGGTGAACGACGCCGCCAGCGACACCGCCGCCGGCAGCGCTCCCGGCGGCAAAGGCGGTTTGGGCAGCGAGGGGAAAAACGTCTGCTTGGCGAGGAATTCGAGGCCGGTGTTGAGCAGCGTGCCGGTGGCGATGGACGCGGTCGCCGCGGTGGCCGTCACCCGCTTCCAGTTGAGCCCGACCGCGAGAGCCGGCGCGAGAGCGGCGGCGAAAGTGCCGAAGGCGAACGTGCCGAGGAGGGCGATCAGGTCGTTGTAGAGAAAGGCCAGGCACGCCGCGAGGAGCGCGACGCCGACCGTGGCGAGCCGTCCCCACAGCAGCTCGCGCCGCACCCGCCGTCCCCAGGCTTTGGGCAGGTCGCGCACCAGCGCCGCCGAGCCGATGTTCATGAAGCCGTCCGCGGTGGACATGATGGCGGAGAGGATGCCGGCCACCGCGAGCCCGGTGACGATCTCAGGCACGAAATGCAGCAGGAAGAGCGGCGCCGCGTCGTCCGGCTGCGCCAGCGCGGGCAGCCGGCCCTGCGCCACCAGCGCCGGCACGACGAGCCCAACCCCGAGCCAGATCAGCAGACAGAGGATCTGCGCCAGGCCGAGCGTCAAGGGGAGCCAGCGGAGCCGCCGCGGATCTTTCAACATCAGGAACTTGTGCAGCATGTGCGGCTGCCCCAGCACGCCGACGCCGAAGACGAAGTAGAAGCCGAGAGCGGTGAGCACCGGCGCCCGCCCGAACGGTTCCAGGAGCTGACGCCCGAAGCGCGGCGAGCCGGCAATGCTGGAGGCGATCCCGGACAGGCCACCGCCGGCCTTCAGCGCGTACCAGAACACCGCACAGGCAGACACCATCATCAAAGTCCCCTGGAACAGGTCGGTATAGACGCCCGCGACCATGCCGCCGCCGACGCTGTAGAAGAGCAGGACGGCGAGACCGATCGCGACGCCCACCGCGAGGCTGTAGGGCCCGGCCGTCTCACGCAATCCGAGGACCGACTCCAGCAACCGGCCGAGCGCCAGGAGCTGGGTGCCGAGATAGCTCACCGTGCCGACCAGGATCGCCGCCGCCGCCGTCCCTGACGTCGTCCGGCTGCCGAAGCGGCAGAGCAGCGCGTCGGGGATGGTGTACACCTCGCGCACCTCCGCCAGCAGCCGCAACCGTTTGGCCACCGCCCAGCCCAGGAGCGCCGAGGTGAAGCCGATCGGCAGATTGATGAACAGCGACGCGACGCCGATGCGATAGGTGAGGCCCGGTCCGCCCAGGAAGACGAAGCCGCTGAACGCCGCCGCCATGGTGACGATGCCGGCCATCAGCACCCCCATGCCGCGTCCCGCGACCCAGAAATCGCGCGGCGTCCGCGTCCGGCGCAGCGCCCAGACCCCGATGAGCAGAGTGATCAGAAGATAGAGGAGCGCCGTGGCGACCAGAAACGGCCGGTGCAGGATCGGCACCGTTAGTCCTTCCCGTCCCGCAGCCGTCCCAATCGCCGCAACCGTTCCAGGTCCTCGTCCCGCATCTCGAAACGCGCCGCGTAGGCCCAGCAGACGAGGACGAACGGCACCGGCACGAGGACGAACAGCATCAACGCCAAAGCCAGCGGAATCCCCAGCACGTCCGGACCGCCGTGAGGAAGCGCCAGCAGAGCCAGGAACGAGCCGGCGAGGACGATCCACAGGATCAGCAGAGGCCCCCGCAAGCCCTGCAACCGTCCGCCGCGAGCCGCGCCGAGCGCGATCAACGCGACCGGAAAAGTGGTGACCGCCAGCGCCGCCACCCAGCGCAAGACCGGAGCGTCGACGCAAAAGGCAATGAGCGCCGCGGGCGCGCAGAGGGAGAGCAGCAAGAGAGCGGTGCGGTCAGCCAAAGCGCGGGCATTCTACCGTGCCTCACCAAACCACATCGGCTCCGGCCCCCAGATCAGGATAGGATGCGCAGCGGTCAGCTTCCTGCCTCCCGGAGGATTCCGCATGCGTCGATTTGCCCTTTTCGTTCTCCTGCTGGTCACTGCGGCTGTGGCTCCCCTCGCCGCCCAGACCCGCGTTCCAGCAGAGCTCAAGCCCAGCTCCGAGCAGCCCATCGATGCCGGTGCCACGGCGAAGATCCGCCAGTACACGACGGCTCCTGAGTTCAACTCGCCGCTCACCGACTACCTGCCGGCTTCGACGACCGTGCCGAGCCCGAGCGCGGTGCTCGGCGACGTCGCCGGGGCGCCGGGGATTCTGCCCTACACGGCCGACGTGAACCGCTATTTCCGGATGCTCGCGGCGGCGAGCCCGCGGGTGCGGGTGATGTCGATCGGAGTGAGCGAGGAGGGACGCGAGCGGATCGCGGTGGCGGTCAGCTCGGAGGCGAACCTCGAGCATCAGAAGGAGAACGATGCGCGGCTGGCGCAACTGGCGGACCCGAGAACCCTGAATCTCGATGACAAGAGCGCCGAGAGCCTGGTCACGTCGAGCGTGCCGGTCTACTACATTACGGGTACGATCCATTCTCCGGAGACCGGCGCTCCCACCGCGCTGATGGAACTCGCCTATCGGCTGGCGGTCGACGAGAGCCCGTACATCCGTGCGATCCGCGAGCACGTCATCACCCTGATCACGCCGGTCGTCGAGGTCGACGGCCGCGACCGCATGGTGGACGTCTACCGCTGGCACCTCGCGCATCCCAAGGCGAGCACTCCTCTCCTGTCGTACTGGGGCCATTACGTCGCGCACGACAACAACCGCGACGCGATGGGGATGACGCTGTCGCTGTCGCGCCACGTGCTGGACACCTACCTCGGCTGGCACGCCCAGGTGCTGCACGATCTCCACGAGTCGGTGCCGTTTCTCTACGACAACACGGTGGGCGATGGCCCCTACAACGCCTGGATCGACCCGATCCTCACCAACGAGTGGCAACTGTTCGGGTGGACGAACGTGGAACAGATGACCAAGATGGGGATGCCCGGGGTCTTCACCCATGGTGATTTCGACACCTGGAGCCCGGGCTATCTGATGTTCATGGCGGCGATGCACAACGGCGTGTCGCGGCTCTACGAGACCTTCGGCAATGGCGGCGCCGATACCGAGATGCGGGAGATCAACGCGAGCGAAACGTCCCGCACCTGGTACCGCCAGAATCCGCCGTACCGGACCGTCTCCTGGTCACAACGCAACAACAATAACTACGAGGAGACCGGTCTCCTGGTCTCGCTGGCGTTCACCGCGGAGAACCGTGAGATGCTGCTGCGGAACTTCTGGGAGAAGAGCAAGCGTTCGATCAGCAAGCCGGAGCGCGAGGGGCCGGCGGCGTACGTCCTGCCCGCCGACGACCGGCGGCCGGGCGCCCAGGCCGAGCTGCTCCGGGTGCTGCAACTGCAACACGTCGAGATCTCGCGCGCCGACCGGCCGTTTACGGTGACCGAAGAGAAACCCCCGGGCGGCAAAGACACCGCCAAGGACAAAGATAAAGATAAGGACAAGCCCGCGACGCGGACCTTCCCCGCCGGCAGCTACGTCGTGCGCATGGACCAGCCCTTCAGCCGCACCGCCGATGCCCTGCTCGACCGCCAGTACTGGAGCCCGTCCGATCCGCAGAAGCGTCCGTATGACGACACCGGCTGGTGCTTCCCGGCGCTGTTCGACACGGAAGCCGTGCGGATCACCGACCGCAAGGCGCTGGAAGCGGCGATGAGCCGCGTCGAGGGGCCGGTCCGATTGCACGGCGGCGTCAAGGGCAGCGGCCCCGTCTTCGTCGTCGCCCAGCGGGGAGACGATGCGATGCTCAGGCTCCGTTACGCGCTCGGGAACGCCACCGTCGAAGCCACGGCCGAGCCGTTCAAGGCCGCGGGGCATGAGTATCCGCGCGGGACCTGGCTGGTGCGTGGAATCGGGAAAGAGGCTCTCGACCATGCCGCCTCAGAGACTGGTCTCGAAGTCGACACGATCGCCGCGGCACCGAAAGTCGCGACGCGCCCCATCGGGAAGCCGCGCATCGCGCTGCTGCACACCTGGGTCAGCACCCAGACCGAGGGCTGGTGGCGCCACCGTCTCGATCTGCTGAAGGTCCCCTACGACTACATCAGCACCCAAGCCGTCGCGGCTGACGCGAGCCTCGCGACGCGCTATGACGTCATCCTCTTCCCACCGGTGGGATTTGGCAATCCGCAGACCATCGTCACCGGCCTGCCGATGTGGGGTGAGCCGATGCCGTGGAAGACGACACCGGAAACGCCGAACCTCGGAAAGATCGACGCGACCGACGATCAACGCCCCGGCCTGGGCTTCGCCGGCCTTGCCCACCTGCGCCAGTTCGTGGAGCAGGGCGGTCTGCTGGTCGGCGTCGAGGACACGGCGCAACTGCTGGTCGCGACGGGCATGGCTCCGGGCGTGCGGGTGACGAATTCCCGGAGCCTCCGGGTGGTCGGCAGCGTGCTCGACGCCCGTTTCCCCGATCCCGCGTCGCCGATCGTCAACGGACTGGGCGACCACCTGTCGGTCTATAGCGCCGAAGGGATGAGCTTCGAGCTCAGCAACTCGGTGGCGGGAGGCTGGCCCGGAGAGGACGAGGGCCGTCCAACCGGCCGCGGCGGCCCCAAGGACACCGACGAGCCGCAGGGCCGGCCCGCCCAGCCACCACCACCCGCGCCGGCCAAAGTCGAACGCTGGGAAGCACGGCCGCTCCAGACCGAAGAGATGCGCCGGGCCTTCACCGTGATCCCCGAGGCCTTCCGCCCGCGGACCCTGGTGCGTTTCGGCGACGCCGACGACCTGTTGGTCTCCGGTCTGCTTGAAAACGGCGGTGAGCTCGCCCGCCGTGCCGCGGTGGTCGAGGTGCCCCTCGGCAAGGGGCACCTCCTCCTCTTCGCGATCAACCCGATCTGGCGCGGCTCGACGATCGGCAGCCATCCGCTGGTGTGGAACGCGATCCTGGAACATCAAAGCTTCGCGCGGTGATATGCCACGTCGCTCTCCCGCTTTTGGCGGTCATATGGCATCGCCCCGGGTTGGGGTGAGGGCCAACTTCGCCTCCAGCTCCGCCCATCGCGCATACAGCCGTTCCACCTCGGCGCGGGCGATGTCGAGCGCCGCGCAGCGATCCTGGAGGACCATCGGGTCGGTGGCGATCGACGGATCTTCCACCGCGGCCTGGGCCTTCTCCAGCGCTCCTTCCGCGGCGAGGGTCGTCGCTTCCATCCCCTCCCATTCCTTCTGTTCCTTGAAGCTGAGCTTCTTCGCCGTGGGCTTCGCGGCCTTCGTCGCCTTTGCCGTAGCGCGCGGTGATGTGGTCGCCGCGGCGGCCGCCTTGCGGCTCTCTTCCCACTGCGCGGAGTCGGCGAAGAACTGCGCCTTGCCCGTTCCATCAAGGGAGAGGATCGTCGTGGAGACCCGGTCGAGCAGATAGCGGTCGTGGGTCACCAGGATCAGGCCGCCGGGGAACTCCAGCAGGCTCTCCTCCAGCACCTCCAGCGTCGGGATGTCGAGATCGTTCGTCGGCTCGTCGAGAATCAGCAGATCCGCCGGCCGCAGCATCAGGCGGGCGATCAGGATGCGCGCCTGCTCGCCGCCCGACAGCCGGGAGACCGGCGTGTCGAGCTGCTCGGCGCTGAACAGGAACCGCTTCGCCCACGAGGCCACGTGGATCGGCCGGTCGCCATAGATCACCGAATCGCTGTCCGGCGCCAGCGCCCGGCGCAGGCTCACCGAGCGGTCCAGCGTCTCGCGGCTCTGCTCGAACAGCACCGTCTTCAGGAACTGCGCCCGCTCGATCTCGCCACGGTCCGGCTCCAACGTCCCGGCGAGGATCGACAGAAGCGTCGTCTTGCCGCTGCCGTTCGGTCCCAGGATGCCCAGCCGCACGCCGGGTGTGATCGCCAGGCTGATACCGTCCAACACCTTGCGGCCGTCGAACGACTTCACCAGATCGTGGGCGACGAGGAGCTTCTTCGTCTTCCGCCCCGACGCGGTGAAATCGATGCCGGCCGGCGCCTGCACCGCCGTCCGCGCCTTGACTTCGTCGAGCTCGCCGAGAATGCGGCCGGCCTCCTGGATGCGCGCCTTGGCTTTCGTCGTCCGCGCTTTCGGACCGCGCCGCAGCCACTCCACCTCCTTGCGCGCCCGGTTGGCCAGCGACTCCTGATACTCGGCCTGGTTCTTCAGCACCTCGTCGCGCTTCTCCAGGAACGCGCTGTAGGTGCCGTCCGCCTGGAGCAGACCGTCCGGATAGGCCCGATTGAGCTCCATCGTCCGACCGGCCACGTTCTCCAGGAAATAGCGGTCGTGGCTCACCACCACATAGGCCAGCGGCTCGGAGCCCAACAGCTCCTCCAGCCAGACGATCCCTTCGAGATCGAGATGGTTCGTCGGCTCGTCCATCAGAAGGATGTCGGGAGACCGCACCAGCTCATGCGCGATCGCCAGCCGCTTGTTCCAGCCGCCGGAGAGCGTGCCCACCGGCTGTGCCGGATCGGGAAACCCCGTCCGTCCGAGCAGGATCGCCACCCGGCTGTGCTTCTCGAAGTCCTCGAAGGGAGTGCCCGCCAAAGCCTCCATCAGCACCTCTTCCGCCGTCCGCTCCGCCGGAAACACCGGATCCTGCGGCACATAGCCCAACCGGATGCCCTTGCGCACCGCGCGGATGCCGGAATCCGCCTCCTCGATCCCCGCCATGATCTTGAGCAGGGTGGACTTCCCCGAGCCATTCGGCCCGATCAACCCAACCCTGTCGCCCTCGGACAGGCCAAACGACAGCCGCTCGAACAATGGCCGGGCGCCAAACTGCTTGGAGATGCCTTCACAGCTCAGGAGGACAGGATTCGCCATGAGTCTCGAGCAACGCTTCCTTTCGGTTCCGCGGGAGCGTCTTGATCCGCATCTCCTCCCGGAGAGCGGCGCTCCACGACTCCACTTCCTGCGACCAGACGACAACGACCGGCAGGCGGGCGCGAGTGTACCGCGAAGCCCGTCCCGCGAGATGCTGCGCCAGGCGCTTCGCCAAGTCCTTGGCGATGCCGGTGTAGAGAGAGCCGTCGCCGCAGCGGAGGATGTAGACGAAGGGCACGGGGTGGAATGATAGCGGGGTTCAGGCTCCGTCAGCCTGTGGGAGCTTCGGTGACGACCAAAGGGACTGGGCGAGGAAGGCAGTCCGGAATGGTCCAGGTGATCCGGGAGAGCTCTTGCCAACCTTCCATCAGGCGGGCCGAGATCTGCCCCGCCACAGCCACAGAGGTCCCGGTGATGATCAGGAACCCTTGGGATTCACAAAACGCCGGCGGAAATTCGCGGAAGTAGCTCTGCCCGTGGGGATTGACAGGCACTATGACAGTGTCGTCGGCGTGCCGGTCGACCGCCGGCAGCGTCCATGGGCCTTCCAAGTCGGAGAGGCCCCTGGGCATCTCCAACCAGACCGAAGCGGCACGGGGCAAAGAGCAAAGGATCTCGATGCGTCGCTGACCAGCCTCAGGCGATGTGGAAGCTGCCAGAGTGAACGGAAGTACGAGATATCCCCTATCCAAGAGATCTGGGCTATTTTTGACGAGAAGAGAGGAGATCTCGTCGCCGTTTAGCGTTGATAAATATAACTGATCTGAATCGACTGCAAGCCCTAGCACGCGATCGATAATCGTCCCCAGGTCAGGCATAACCCCGATGCAGTCGATATCTGGCTGAAGAGAGTGCGTCCCATTGGCCGGATCACGCAGCAGCAGCCGAAGCTGCCACGGGCTCAGACGAAAACCCAGGTTCTGCTGGGCAAGCCCCTGAACACAAGCCGAAACTCCGGCCAGAATCGCGGACGCACCGGAGGTCCCGGCAAATTCTCTGCAATATTTGACAAAGCTAACGGGTGTTCGCGGGCTCGCCACAGCTAATCTCCCTCCCCAAAGCTCCAAAGACATCGGTTCGTCGAAAAGGCTGGAGCTTACGGTTGTCATAATTCCTTCGGCCCAAGCAAAGCAATCGACTCGACTTCCGTAATTTGACTGCGGGTCTCGCGAATGGCGTAAATCACCGCCGCTTGGATTGGGAAGAGGCCGCGAGCCACCCACCATTAAAGCGCCTGAATCCTGAAATTCAGTCTTAGCTCTGTTGAGGGAACGAGGTTTCCCTCCTTCATTGAGCATAACTTTGTTCAGGTCTTGGCCGCCGTTGCCTGCCGGCTCGACCACCAGGACGCCGAAGTTGGCAGCGAGTTGGAGAACCTCGAAGACTGCACGTTCCGCCTCGACGGGTAGAAGTCCGTCACTCTCCATCTCCAATTCGATGAGAAGGACATCTCCAAAGCGCAACTCTGGAAGGGATCGAATGATGGCCGCGGCAAGATTCTCTCGGCGGTTACCGGCCTGAAGTGGCGAGATGACGTGAGCAGAGGCAAGCCCATGGGCAATTCCAGTTACTTCCCGGCCGTTGTCCTGGGCAGCGACAATGCCGAGTACTGACGTCCCGTGGTCAACGGCTCCGCTGTCACCGCTTGGAGTACCTGAAATCAAGGTGATACCCGCGTCAATGAGATCGTCGTGATCGAGCTTCCAGTCGTACTCGATGTCGATGAACCGAATACCGGCTCCATCGCCGCCAGCGATTTTCCACGCCTCCACTGCCCCGACTCCGGTCGGGCCTGGCTGTAAGTATAGCTGCCTCGCGAGTGCATTGGCGGGAAGCTGGCTCGATGAAATTGAGAGTTTTGATTCCTGGTAGATAAGGTTTACCTTCCCCGATGCAAAGAGTGCCGTCGACAGATCATCCGCTATGTCCTCAGGACAGTCTATCGCTACGAAGCGAGCGATGTCGAAAGATGATGAATCTCGCGCTTTGCGCCTCCTCTCAGTTTGGTCCAAGATAGAATTTAGCCTCTTGAGCGCTGTCGCACCGAACAGAAGAGATGACCGAGCAGATCGGAATTTTTCGCTCCATCGACAATCGAGCAACTCTTCAAGCCAACAACGGCTTGCTGGCAACCTCTCCCGCTCACGAAGCTTGGCAACGATGCGTACCTGGCCATTGATATCTAAAGATTTCATAGTAGGCCTCGGTAAGTACTTTTCACGCGTTGGGATGTGGCTCGAAAAGCGACGGAGGACATTGAGGATTAGCAGGCCCGGGATTGACCAGGCCAGAGCAACGCCAATTAGGTCTAGGCACGTTCCTGCTCGGGGGGTTAACCGCCAGGTCATAGAAGTGGTCGAAGTGGTCATCGATCAACCGCTGACCCGCCGGAGGAATCGGGCGCATGCCGAGAACGTCTGCCCAAGGGACATTTTTCACGGTCGCCTCGATCAGCCCGGTGCCACTCGTCAGGCCGATTATAAGAGGGCCGCCAAGGAAGAGGTTTGCTATCCTTTGATATTGACTATCGCGGCAAACGGCAGTCCTAAGATCTACGGTGCTAGCCGCTCCCAGGTCGAGTGAAAGCTCAACCAACTCGGCCAATGCTTGCGGACGATTCATGGGTGGACCACCGCTAAGGTCCTGAAAATCCCAATTTACAACGACTTTACTGCTGTCTGGAGCGAACTCACGGGTCACAATTGTACCTTCGGTTAGTCGTGCGCGCGCCAGCACCGCATTATCGACGTTTGGGTACTGATCCAGGCAAGCTGCGCGTACTGCACCTGCTCCAACATGACCGGAAGGTTGCGGATTGATTGTGGATAGCTGTGCAATCCAATTACAAGGTGCGCCGTCCGCTGGTGGTAGGCCTGCCGGACAGCGTTGGCCTGTTGTCGAGTCGTTTTTGAAGGTAAGGGCATCCGGGGCAGCGCCCACAATACTTATCTCTTGATCCCAAAGGTAGAATACCGCCATTTGCTGAAGGCCGTCTGGAAAGGTCAGATCCGGTGTCCGAAGTCCAGTACCGGTCCGCACGGATCCTGCATCGCAGAGCAGAATCGGCACATGCGGCTCGTGTGGTGGATTCATAGACATGCCGGACATGCCGGAGGGGGGGGCCGTGGCATCGACCAAGAGGACTGTCGCCTGATTGGCAGTCTGGGTGATGTCAAGTCGAGGAACGATACCGCAGAGGCCAGTAAATTTGAGGGCGAATTTTGTTGGCATGATCAGACTCCCTTCTCAAAAGTTCACTTGTCGTTGCGAGTCGTCGAAGCTCCAAAAAACTCGAAGGCTGCCCAACCTTGCGGCGAACGCAGAGTCGAGTCGAGGCTGGAAAGCATTTCCAGTTGCGCAGAGCGCAAAGCCTCTGCCGGGTTAGGTCTACGGCGCAGGTGCTGGTAGAAGGCTCGGAAGAACGCTCCCGTCTCCCAATCTCCAACGTTCCACAGGCTGGCCACGACGGCGGGCACGCCGGCACCGAAAAACGCTCTCCCCAAGCTGATGACTCCTTCGGCGCCAGTTGGGCCGCTCGCCGTGTTGCACGCCGCGAGGACGACCAGCCGAGTGCGTTCAAGTTGCAAGCCGTAGAGCTCGTGTGCATAGAGAAGACCTCGATCGAGGTCACCGTCTGGAGCCAGCACGAGGTGAGACAGCAAGGGGAACTCACGATTGACTCGCGCGTGCCCAGAAAAATGGACAATCTCGTAGTGCCCTGCCTCCGCCAAGAAACGCTTTTTAGTGGCCTGTGAGCCCAGCAGCGACAGCGATCCTGGCAGCATCGTCGCAATAACCCTCGCCTCTTCTTCGGCCTCAGGCAACGGCTGCAGATCAGGTATGTTTTCGGGCTTGAAGCGCGGATTGCCGACAACCAGAGCCGGCCCGATGCGCGAGGTCTCAAGGCGCCGGTCGCGCTGCAGAGCCCTCAGGAATAAGGTCGCGCTTGGGGTTAGAGAAACGGGTCTCTCTTGGACCAAATAGAGTGATCTCTCCCGATTGAATAGAGCAGCAAAGGGAACCTGGTGGAGAGCGCGGTCTGGCGAAAAGACCACGGCCTCCTCGGGGCGGAGAGAGGGTAGGAGCGGGCGGATGAGGATGTCATAAAGCGGTGCTGAGGCTGCCCGCAGCTCCGATTCGGACGCTTTACGGGCGAGGACACGCTGGAACACTGCGATCCGCTGTTCGATTGCGGCAGATGGAATCAACGTTGAGACAAGGTGGAGAGACCTCGGTTGGACAATCCAGGCGAGGAGCCGGTCTCTGAGCAGGCTGTATTCAACAATCGCGACACCCGCAGGGAGATCAGCCTGGATCTCCTGGGCAGAAAGCGACGTGGTCGCCTCGCCTAGCAAGCGCTCCCGCTGATCCGCTGCTAGTAGCGAACCTACCCTGTCGAGGAGAGCGCGGGCGCGGTTCCTCTCCGCTAGGTCGAAGGCTGCTTTCTCGCCTCCGGGCCGCGCCGCCTTCAAAGCGATCATCTCGTCGAACAGAGCGCGCGGCTGATCAAAGAAAGAGATCTGGAACCTTTGCTCTCTGACGCGTCGCCATTGCCGCTCGTACTCCTCGATTCCTTTCCCCAAGTCGGCTTCTGCCGTCACAGAGTTGCCACTCGCCAGCGCAGCGCGCGCGCGCGCTAGGTAGACCCGGCCCAAGGTGTAGTGGTTTTCCTTGCCGTCGTGAAGGGCGAGAGCCTGAGTCAAGTACTCGTAGGCCTCCGCGGGTGCTTGCCGTAACTTCGCTTCGCCCAATGCGGCCAAGCGGTCCGCCTCGATTCGATGACGTAGATCGGGGCGGTTGATCGCGTAGAGATATGCCTGCGCCTGGTCAATATCGGCACTCGCCCGAGTAAGATCGCCGGCCGCGACGAACGCCTCGCTCCTGCGCAACAAGGCATGGGCGATCGCCACGGGCTCACCGTCTCCAATCGAGAGATGGACCACCTCGTCGCGGAACCAAACCGCAGCCGAGGGCTCTCCTTGACCCAAGCAGAGGTCGGCTGCAACGTCGAGGAGAGCATGTCTGCGGCGGATACTTCCAATATCGCGAGCCATAGCAAGCCCTAGAGAGAGCGCATTCCAGGCGCTCTGGGTATCTCCCAGATACTGATAGCTCGCCGCAAGCCCTGTGTAGATGCCTACCGAGTCCTCCCGCGCCCGTGTTTTATCGGCGAGAGCAAGACCGGAGCGGTAGGCCTCGACCGAGGCCACCGGGTCGCCGCTCACTGTCTCTGTAAGACCGAGCATCCAAAAGGTGCGAGTGAGGAGGCCAGGGTAACGCCACTCCTGCCTTGGGCGGAGGATCTCAAGCAATCTCTCCTCGGCCAACTGGAATTCGAACTTCTCGTATAGAAGGATGGCCAAGTAGAGAGAGGCCCAATCGGCCATTGGACTCTGACCGCGCTGGAAAGCTGTGCGAGCGACCGTGAACGCAACGCCGGCATCTCCCTTTCGCGACCGGTAGCGCTCCCGCGCCAAGCGATAATTGCGGTGTCCCTCCACTAGAGCGGCGACACGAAAACGGTCACCTTCTCGGGATGCGTTGTCGACGGCTGCCACCGCATCCGCCGGCATCTGTTCGCCAACGCTGTCACGCAGAACGTCCGCCAAAATACGGGCTCGATGGAGGGCTTGGGCGGCCTTGGCAGTCTCCTGTGCTGCAGCGGCGTCCGCCCACTCGCCCAAGACGTCTTCCTCAATCCGCTCGCGGACCTCCATCGGGAAACGTCCAACCACTTCCTTCACAGCTGGTAAATCTTGCCTCTCAACGGCGCGGTCGAGTTGGGTACTCTCCTCCTCCCACCGCTCAGGAGCCCTGGGCTTCTCCAAAGCTACAAGATGAGAACGCGCTGCCTCGGCCCAGGGCGAGTTGCGGTCCACTTCAAGGTACTTGCTCCAGGCAGCAACGGCGCTGTGGAGCAACGACAAACGTTCCAGGGCGAGGGCACGATTGAACCAAGCCGCACTGAGAGATTCGTCCGCTGCGAGAGCGCGGTCGGCACTCACCAGGGCTGAGACAATGTCCTGAGAGTTATCCCTCCGGCGAGCACGGGAGATGTAACCGGCAGCAAGATCACTCAGAAGGGGAGAGTCCCCCGGTGCCAAGCGAGCCCCTTGTTCGAAGTCCTGTACTCCACGGTCGGCATCTCCCTGCAAAAGATTGAGCGCACCACGGATGCTCAGCGTCTGGGACATCGGGAGATCTCCGGCGGCCCGAAGGACTGCTACGGCAGCGGCAGCACTCTCGCGGGGTGAAGGGTCTGGTAGCTCTTGGTGCAGGGTTGCACCGTCGAAATCCCAGCTCAAACGTCCCTCGATAGGAGCGCCCCCATGAGCTAGCCGAGTGAGCAGCTCCCTCGCCTTTTCAACAAGGCGCGCGCCCTCCGGCTGCGACTTAGGTCGCACTGTCTGAAGCGCTGCGACCAACGCAATAGCAGACAGAATAACCAACACGCTCTTGTACTTGATGAGGAGCCCTCCAGGGAGGGGCCGATGACAACCGATTGGCCTATAGCATACCAGAAAAGATTGATCCTTTGGCTTCAAGGGGACGAGAGGGCTCGCAGGGTGACGCACATGTTCTAACGAGGCTCCGCCTCAGACCGACGAGGTGTAGCCCCCTCCTCCCCCTGTTCTTCGTTTCGAGGGGGCTCCGGTTGAGCGTGGGACCGAGATAGACTCGGTCCCGCTATAGGCCGCAAGCGGCTGGTGGTCCCGAGG
>DATARD010000137.1:0-1500 GCA_036264355.1 Thermoanaerobaculia bacterium | reverse complement strand
CTCCTCTCTATTCCGGGCGAGTCGGACGGGCTACGCGGAGGGTGCCGTTGCCCGCTTGGGCCGGGTGACACCTCGGGGTCGCGTGGGGGTGGTGAGGCGGCGAACCGCTTCCACGACGGCGGAGCGGCGCGCCTCGAGCTGCTCTTCGCTCAGTGTCGCAGGGGCGTAGGGGCTGGCCGGCATCCATGCGCTGGCGAGAGCCATCGTGAACGCGTAAAGGTCTTCGGGGGTGAATGTTGAGGCCAATCGATGTCCCGCCTGGGCACGGGCCAGGGCGGCCATTTTCATGCGGACGGAGTCACGCAATCCTTGTGGTTCGTGGCCGTTGTCGGCGCGCTCCAGCCGGTGCCAGGTGGCGAGCCGGAGGAGGTGGGGATTGGCGACGAGGAAATCGAAGAGCCGGCCGGCGTAGCCGGGAAGATCCTCGGGCGCGAAGGGCACCTCGTCGAGGACGCGTGCGACGTTCGCGTCCATCACCGCGTCGAACAGCTGGTCCTTGTTGCCGAAGTAGGAATAGATCAGGGCCCGGTTCGCCTTCGCCTTGGCTTCGATGCGGTCGATCCTGGCACCGGCGATCCCGTGGGCGGCGAACTCCTCGGTCGCGGCCCGGAGGAGCCGAGCCTTGGTGGCCTGCGCGTCACGCACCTTCGGCGGGCTGACTGGTTGGAGCATGAAGCGAGCGTACCATATAACTGTTTATTTGGCTGATGCCGTTCGCCTCCCCAGGACGAGCCTGCTGGCATCGCGCGACCGGCACCTGAGCCGGGCCGGTCGGCTCAGGTGCCGTCTATTCGGCTACGTCGTGCTGGGATCCTGAATGGTGAAGCAGCGCGTGTGGACGAAGTTGCCCGCCTCGTCGAACAGGCCGCTGGAGGCGATCAGGACGCTCATCGTCGAGCCGTCCTTGCAGAGAAGGCGGGCTCGGTAGTTGTAGAGCGACTGACCGCCCAGGAGACGCTCCAGGATGTCGTTGATGACGTCGGCGTCGGCGTGGAACTCCGTGATGCTGTGGCCCACATATTCGTCTTCGGTGTACCCGAGCGGCTCGTAATCGGCCTTGTTGGCCCAGAGGATCGTAGCTTCGCCGTCGACCCAGTGGAGTCCAACATTGGCGTTGTCCATGTAGTCGAGCATGTACTCTTTGGTGCGCACATCCATCTTGGTGGCGTGCATCTCCCTCCGCTCCTCTCTGCGAGCCGATTCGGCTCGCTCCTTCCGCGCACATCCAACGTGCCACGAGGCCGGCCTCCACCGTCTTGGGCAATTCTGCAACTTGAAGGATTTCGAGCGGGTGAAGGAGAGGTTACGTTTTAACGATAGGTTCGTTTTCCTACCGGCGGCCCCTGACCTTGGTCCTTGCCTTCACGATCGTGCGGATGACCAGCAAGGCGACGATGGCAACGACCTGCCCGCCCAGGATCGCACGGTTCAGGTCGATGGCTGGTTGCCAGCGGACCTCTCCCTGCCGGATCAGAAAGCCACCGACCGGGCGGGCGGCGA
>DATARD010000134.1:0-60879 GCA_036264355.1 Thermoanaerobaculia bacterium | reverse complement strand
GTGACTTCATCTAGCAGCAGCGTGCCGTCCTGAGCCTGCTCGAACTTTCCCGCGTGGGCGCTGTGGGCGCCGGTGAAGGCGCCGCGCTCGTAGCCGAACAGCTCGCTTTCGAGCAGACCGTCGGGGATGGCGGCGCAGTTGATCGACACGAACGGCTTGTCCCGCCGCCGGCTGTTGCGATGGATCAGCTCCGCGGTCAGCTCCTTGCCGGTGCCGGTCTCGCCGGTGATGAGAACGTTGCTGTCGCTCGCCGCCACGCGCTGAATCGAATGCCGGAGCTGCTCGACGGCGCGGCTCTTGCCGACCAGCCGGTCGCCGGAGAGCAGAGGCTCGGCCGCACGCCGCGCCGGCGCGACCTGGACGAGGCGGGCCAGCGCCTCGGCGGCATCGCTCGCGCTGCAACAGTCCACCAGGACGTCGTTGAAGCCGGCGCGCATCGCCGCGATGGCCAGCTCGCCCGGGCAGCTCGGCGCCACCAGCAGGAGAGGCACCTGGGCGGCCTCCGCACGGAGGCTCCGCGCGGTCGCCAGCGCTCCCCCGCTCTGCGCCGCCGACTGGATGGCGATCAGGCTGGGCGCCGCCTCCCGGGCGAGCGCGAACAGCTCCTGCTCGCTCGCCGCCTCGACGAGATCCCACCCCTCCGCGCGCAAAGCCCCACGCAAGGGAAGAGCGGAAAAACGCCCGCCCGCGCCGAACACAATCGCACGCCTGCCCGTCGCCCGACCTGACAAGGTAGTCCTCCTCCCCAAACACCCTGACGAGATCCGCACAACAATATCTGTTTCGCTGGATCAGCGATAGGCCCCCAGACGTTTGGCGTTGCAGGCCGTGCGAATGTAACAGGAGGCAGCTCGCCCCCGGGGCAGTGCGTTCGTCCGCGATCTTCAGGATCTCGTCTCTCGTCATGGTCATGGCGCAAAGCTAACACGGCGTGAGGCCTGTGGTACGATCCCCGCGTTTCAAACTCTCGGAGACGCCATGGAGGCATCATGGAGGCATCGTTGAAGATCCCGAAGCTCGATCTGCCCAAGCCGGAGAAGTGGGATTACATCGCGATCGGCATCCTGCTGGTCAGCCTGGTCCTGATCGGCGCCAACCTGATGATGGCCGGCAAGAAGGCCCCGGAAGCGCCGTTTTCGAGCGCCGCGACAGGCGCGTTCGTCTTTCTGCAGCTCGCTCTTTCCTGCATCGGCCTCATGGCGCTCGGCAAGACCGCCAAGGAGGGGACCTGGTGGGGGAACTTCGCCTCGCTGGGAGCGATGCTCATCGGAATGAGCGGCGTGCTGCTGGCGACCGCCCTCTGGGCCGCGGCCTGATCCGGGAGGCCATCCGCTCGGGCGGGCACGGACGTAGATCTCTCGACGCAGATCGCACGCGGTCCGGCGCCGGGTTGGCCGGTCCAGAGAGGAGCCGCCCTTGGAGAGCACCAGCAGCGCCGCCGGTCCGGGTCCCGGCCCAAGCTCCGGCCCGGGATCCCAGAAAACTCCCCGCGCCCGGCTCATCACCTACGCCGTCGCCGGCGTCATCGTCCTCGCCGCCCTGATCCTCGGCGGGCGCCAGGCCGGACGGTACGTCCCGCAGTTCGCCGCCTGGGTGGAAGGGCTCGGCGTCTGGGGACCGGTCGTCTTCATCCTCGGCTATGCGGTCGCCACGGTCGCCTTCATCCCCGGCTCGCTGCTCACCCTGGCGGCGGGCGCGATCTTCGGGCTCGCCCGCGGCACGCTCTACACCTTCTGCGGCGCCACCCTCGGCGCGTCCGGCGCCTTCCTGGTGGCGCGCTACCTGGCGCGCCGCGCCATCGAACGGAAGATCGCCGGCAATGCCAAATTCGCCGCGATCGACCGCGCCGTCGGCCAGGAAGGATTCAAGATCGTGGCGCTGCTGCGGCTGTCGCCCATCTTCCCCTTCAATCTGCTGAACTACTCCCTGGGGCTGACCCGGGTTCCCTTCCTCCAGTACTTCCTGGCCTCGATCGCCATGCTCCCGGGCACCCTGCTCTACGTCTACTACGGCAAGGCGGCCGGCAGCCTGGCCGCGGTGGCCGGCGGGGTCAAGACACAGAAGGGGACGGCGTACTGGGTGACCCTGGTCGTCGGTCTGCTGGCGACGATCGTCGTGACCACCTTCATCACCCGGCTCGCCGGCAAGGCGCTTCGCCAGCAGATCGGCGAGACACCTCCAGCGGAGGAGCCCAAATGAGCAATCCCGCGCAGGCGCATGTCCCGTCGCCGGTCGAGCCGCTGGATGAATTCAACCGCGAGCTGCTGGAGAACGTCCACCCGCCGGGCTGGGTGAACCCGGAGCCCGCCGCGCGCTATCACATGGTCGTCCTCGGCGCCGGCACCGCCGGTCTCGTCTCGGCTGCCGGAGCCGCGGGCCTGGGCGCCAGGGTGGCCCTCATCGAGCGCCATCTGATGGGAGGCGACTGCCTGAACGTCGGCTGCGTGCCGTCGAAAGGCATCATCCGCGCCTCGCGCGCCTGGCACGAGGTGCGCCACGGCCGCGAGCGCTTCGGGGCACCGGCGACCGAGTCACGTAGCCATGGCGACTTCGGCGCCGCCATGCAGCGCATGCGGCGGCTGCGCGCCGGCATCAGCGAGAACGACGGCGCCAAGCGCTTCGCCGGTCTGGGCGTCGACGTCTTCCTGGGCCAGGGCCGCTTCGTCAGCCCGGACGAGATCGAGGTCGCCGGCAAACGGCTGCGCTTCCGCCGCGCCGTGATCGCCACCGGCGCGCGCGCCGCGGCGCCGCCGGTTCCCGGGCTCGCCGAAGCCGGCTATCTCACCAACGAGACGATCTTCAACCTCACCGAGCTGCCCGAGCGCCTGGTGGTGATCGGCGGCGGCCCGATCGGCTGCGAGATGGCGCAGTCCTTCGCCCGCTTCGGCAGCCGCGTCACCCTGCTCGACAAAGATGGCCACGTGCTGCCCCGCGAAGACGCCGACGCCGCCGAGATCGTGCAGCAGGCGATGCTCCGCGACGGCGTCCAGATCGAATTCAACATGAAAGTCCTGGAGGTCAAGCTCCGCGGCTCCCAGAAGGTCGTCGTCATCGAGTCCGGCGGCCAGCGCAAAGAGATCAACGCCGACCACATCCTGGTCGCCGCCGGCCGGGCGCCCAACATCGAAGGGCTGGGGCTCGAAGCAGCCGGCGTGAAGCACTCCGGCAAAGGCGTCGAGGTGGACGACAAGCTGCGCACCAGCAATCCGAAAGTCTACGCCTGCGGCGACATCGCCTCGCGCTTCCAGTTCACCCACGTCGCCGACGCCCAGGCGCGCATCGTGATCGGCAACGCCCTCTTCTTCGGCCGTTCCAAGGCGAGCGCGCTCACCATTCCCTGGTGCACCTACACGACGCCGGAAATCGCCCACGTCGGCCTCTATGAAAAGGACGCCCGCGCCAAGGGTCTCGACGTCGACACCCTCACCATCCCGCTCGCGACCGTCGACCGCGCCATCCTCGACGGCGCCGACGAAGGCTTCCTCCGCGTCCACTTGAAGAAAGGCACCGACCACATCCTCGGCGCCACCCTGGTCGCCGAGCACGCCGGCGACATGATCGGCGAGCTCTGCCTGGCCATCACCCACAAGATCGGCCTCGGCAAGATCGCCGGCGTCATCCACCCCTACCCCACCCAGGGAGAGGTGATCAAAAAAGCCGCCGACACCTGGAGGCGCGGCAAGCTGACGCCAGGGGTGAAGAAACTCTTTGCACGGTGGTTCAGGGTGTTTTCGTGACGGCCCACCCAAGGCGCCCAGCCTTCGACTGGCATGACGTCAAGGCTCAGAAGAACATTCGCAAGCACGGCGTCAGCTTCGACGAAGCTGCCACGGTCTTCGAGGATCCATTCTCGATTTCGGATTCAGATCCACTCCACTCGGATGACGAGACGCGCTATGTCATCATCGGGTTCTCGAAGGAAAACCGGCTTCTAGTTGTGGCTTATGCTATGAAGAGAGAGCGCATACGTATCATCAACAGTCGCCCTGCGACGGCCCGAGAGCGCAGAAACTATGAAGAAGAATGAGCCGATCACCCATGACGACGACGAGATGCTGCCGGAATACGACTTCTCTGGCGGAGTCCGAGGCAAGCATTTCAAGGCAATGCAAGCAGGCTATACGATCACCATCCACCAGAAGGACGGCTCGACGATCGTGAAGGAAGTCGAGCCGCGACAGGGGACTGTCCTTCTTGAACCGGATGTTCGCGAGTACTTTCCGGACTCGGAGTCGGTCAATCGGACTCTTCGCTCCCTGATCATGCTGGTCCCGGCGTCGACGAAGAGAAAAAGAGCTTCCAAGAGGCCCCATTAGCCTGGGGTTCACGCCCCGGGGCACGACCTCCGGAGGCGCAGGCTCTTCGACCAGGGCTTGGCGGTCCTGCACCACGGGGCCGATTCAGGAGCTCAGTGAAGGACCTTGACGCCTCCCATCTGGACAGTGCAGGCTAACGGCCGGGGGATACCTGTCGGGAAGGTTTCCAGATCGAAGATGCCCCGCCCAGGACTCAATCTGCCCGAGGGCCGGTTGGATCCGCCCGAGGGCCGATTCAATCCGCCCCAGGGCCGGTTCAATCCGCCCCAGGGCCGGTTGAATCCGCCCGAAGGCAGGTTGGATCCGCCCCAGGGCAGGGCAGATTGAGCTTGCAGCGGGAGCGAGCCGTGCAATCCCCCTCTCCCGGCGGAAGGGTGCGGGATGGGAGAGGGGGCTAGGGGGTGAGGGCTCAGAACAGCAGCCGCACGCCCAACTGCACCTGGCGCGGATCGCCCGCTCCGCTCTGCACGGTGCCGTCGAAGTTGAAGATGAGGCTCGTCACCTCCGGCCGCTTGAAGTTCGCGTCGTTGAAGACGTTGAAGACTTCGACGATCGGTTGCACGGTCACGCGCCCGAAGGCCAGATCCTTGGTCAGCCGGATGTCCACCGAGTTGTACTGGTTGTCTTTGCGCCCCTGGTTGCGGCGCGTCACCGAGCCGTCCGGATTGATCCGGTCCTGCGGCGTGTTGGCGATGGCGCCGGAGGCGGTGAGGGACTGCGGCTGCGCCGAGCGGTAGGCGTAGCGAAGGTCGGCGTTGATGCCCCACGGCGCCTGGTAGAGCAGCCAGGCGTTCACCCGGTGGCGCTGGTCGCGATCCGAATAGCTCCACTCCTTCCCGAGGTCGGTGATCTTGGCGTAGCGGAAGGTGAACGGATCGCGCTCGTTGTCGTCGTCCGACATGTCCTGCGACCAGGTGTAGTAGACCTGGAACTGGAGCTTGCCGGTGAAGCGCTGGTTGAAGCCGACGGTGACGCCGTTGTAGAGGCTGCGCGCCTTCGACTCGATGGTGGTCAGTGTGTTGATGCCGTTGGCGCCGCCCGGCGGCAGGCCGGTGCTCCACGGCGAGCCGAGGAGCGGATCGTTGCGGTTGACGAAGCGGGTGATGTGGTCGCCCTTCGCGTAGTTGTATTTGATCAGGAAGCCGAGGCCGTTCGCGATCTCGGTCTCATACGACAGGCTCGCCGAGGTCGTGCGCGGGTTCTGGAAGTCCTTGTCGAAGACGAAGACGTCGGGATCGAACGGCGCGCCGACCTGCGACGCCGGGATGAGGCCCGGATAGGCCGGCACCGGACCGAGGATCGGCGTCAGCGCGCTGTCGCGGAAGAGCGACTGGCCGATACTGCCGTTGGTCGAGCGGCTGGAGGCGAGCGTCAGGCCCGGGATGCGGGCGTAGTAGATGCCGCCGTTCAGGCGGATCACCGACTTGCCGTTCCCCTTCGGGTCCCAGGAGAGGCCGAGGCGCGGCTGCCACATCTTGTAGTCCGACGGGATCTTGCCGTTCGATGGGAAGGTCTGCGGCCCGGCCGCCGTATTCACCGTCTTGCCGTAGAACGGAGCGAAGAAGACCTCGTTCGGCGGCGTGCGCGGGTCCGGCTCGATCTCCGCCTCGTAGCGCAGGCCGTATTGGATCGTCAGGTTGCTCCGCGGCTGCCAGTTGTCCTGCACGAAGAACGCGGGCTCGCGCTGGCGGATCGCCTGCTTGCCGGCGTCCTCGGGGGTGCGTCCGCCGACCCCGGCGAGTTGCAGGTAGAGCAGCACCGGGCCGGTGATCGACGTCCCCGGCGGGCACGTGCCGACCTGCGACGAGCTGCCGTCCGAGCACTCGACGTAGCTCGGGTTCTTGGCGAAGTTGAGGAAGCCGTCGGTCGAGTCGAAGATGTAGCGGCCGTTCGCGAAACCGATGAACGTCTGCGCCGACACCACGTCGTTGTATTCGACGCCGGCCTTGTAGGCGTGCTGGTCGCGCAGCAGCGAGACGTTGTCGTTGAGCTGGTAGCGCTCGTCGTAGTACTTGACCGGGATGAAGAACGGCATGCCGAAGCGGTAGCTGTTGGCGAAGTCGAAGGCGGTGTCGGGGAGCGGCCGGCCGTTGACCGTCGGGCCGTCATAGGCACGCGGCCGGTTCTCGCGGGCATACTGGAACCTGAGCTCGTTGAGCAGACCGCTGGAGACGTCGGAGATCACCGAGCCGCTCAAGGCGCGGGAGTCGTCCTTCTCCGTGGCGTTGGCGCTGGTCCCCCACGAGTCGACGTCGAAGGTTCCGTTCTTCTGCTCCGACCAGGTGTAGGTGCCGCGCAGGGTCGCCAGGTTCGACTGGTTGGCCTGCCAGTCCACCTTGCCGAGGAAGACCTTGGCGTCGTTGGTGCGGTCGATCGGACCGTTCTCGTTCGGATCGCCGATCGAGGCGAAATAGTCGACGACGCGCTGCTCAATGCGGTTGGGGTCGGTCTGCTTGGTCGCCGACCCCTTCTGGTAGTCGGCGGCGATGAAGTAGAAGACCTTGTCCTGCACCATCGGACCGCCGACCGTGAAGCCGGCCTGCACCTGCTTGTCCGGATGCGCCGGAGCCAGGCTGCCGTCCGGATTCTCGGCGCGGGCGGAGAGGCTGTCGTTCTTCCAGAAACCGTGGCCGGTGCCGTGGATCTGGTTGGTCCCCGACTTGGTGACCACGTTGACGAAGCCCGAGGCCGAGCGGCCGAACTCGGCGTTGGCGCCGTCGGCCACCACCACGACTTCCTGCACCGCGTCGAGGTTGAAGGTGAACGGCGGGCGCTGGCCGCCGCGCTGCTCGCCGAAGAACGGGTTGTTGAAGTCCGCCCCGTCGACCGACACGTTGTTGCTGATCCCCTTCTGGCCGTTGATCGACAGCTCGTCGCCGTCCGGCCCCTGGACCACCGTCACGCCGGGCGTGAGCTTGGTGTAGTCGAGGAAGTTGCGGCCGTTGTTGGGCAGCGACTCGATCGACTTGACGTCGATGCGGGTCTGCCCCGCGGAGCTCGCGGTCTCGACCACCGGCGCCTCGGCGGTGACCGTGATCTCCTGCGCCACCGTCGACACCTTGAGCTGCAGCGTCAGGGTAACCGTCTGGCCGACCGCGAGGTCGATCCCCTCGCGCACCAGGGTCGTGAATCCCTCCAAAGTGACCGTGATGCGGTACGGCCCGAGGGGGAGCAACAGTGCCCGGAAGCGGCCGTCGCCCTTCGTCGTCACCGTCTGCTCATAGTTCGTCGCAGTGTTCCGGAGAGTCACCGTGGCGCCCGGCAACGCACCGCCGTCCGCACCGGTGACCGTCCCCTCGATCACGCCGGTCGTGGCCTGGGACTGCGCCCACAGACCGCCCGTCACGACAAGGGCCAACGCAATCAAGAGCAGGCTTGCTCGCAACAGCATCCTGGACATGCCGGACCTCCCTGAAGGAACAAGAAAAAGCTGTCTTACTTCGGAATCCACGTAACAGAGTGGAGACGACTATATCACCGCCGCGTGACCGTGATGTGACAGTCTCCGCGGTGTAAGCTCTCGCGCATGGGCCGCTACGACTTTCTCCTCGACACCTACGACACCGAGCGTCTGAAGATCCTCTCTGTCTGGTCGCAGTTCCGGGACGAAGACCTGTCCTTCCGTCCGGAGCCGCGGGCACGGACGCCGCACGAGCAGATGGTCCACCAGTGCGTCAGCGAAGACGTCTGGATGAAGTCCATGCTGGGCCTCGACCTCGGCGAGCCGCCGCTGCCCGTCCCGGAGACCCGCCTCGAGTTCCTCCGCAAGTACGCCGATGCCTCCGGCCGCCGCCTGGAGCGGCTCCGCGGCATGCCGGACGACTGGTTCGAAGGACAGACCCGCTTCTTCGACGTCGACCGCACCCGCGCCTGGGTGCTCACCCGGCGCATCGCCCACTCCGCCCATCATCGCGGCCAGCTCACCACCTACCTCCGCCTCCTGGGCCGCAGCCTCTACTCCACCTATGGACCGACCGCCGACACCGGAGGATTGTTCCTGAACAACGCTCCGGTCATCTACCGCTATCCGGATCTCGAGCACCTGCTGGAGGCGGAAGCGCGGGGCGGCGAGAATCCGCCGTTGCCGGGTCCGGGAGCGAAGAGCCCGACGGAGAGGCCGGGGTGAAAGATAGGTTGTAGGGTGCGCTCCGCGCACGTCTTCCGCACGGAACGGTTGTCTGTGCGCACAGCGCACCCTACGCCGCCGTTGCGCCAAGCGGGCCCGGTGTAAGCTCCAGGGCATGGCCCAGTTATCCCGGCAGCGCGTTCCCACCGAGCGCGGCAAGTGGCGGAACGTCTCGCTGCTCGCCTTCGCCGCTCTCCTCGCCATGTCGGTCTGGTTCTCGGCGTCGGCGGTGGTGCCCCAGCTCACCGCCGAGTGGCGGCTCTCCAGCGCCGTGCAGTCCTGGCTGACCATGAGCGTCCAGATCGGCTTCGTGGCCGGCGCCCTGGTGAGCTCCCTGCTCACTCTCTCCGACCGCTTCCCGGCGCAGCGTCTCCTCGCGCTGGGCGCCGCCGCCGCCGCCGCGGCGAACGCGGCCATCCCGCTCCTCGACCTCGGTCCGGTCCCCGCCCTCGCGTGCCGCTTCCTTACCGGCTTCGCGCTGGCCGCCGTCTACCCGCCGGGCATGAAGCTCGTGGCGTCCTGGTGCAAGGAGGACCGCGGGCTCGGGATCGGTCTGCTGGTCGGCGCCATCACCCTGGGCACCGCCATGCCTCACTTTCTCAATGCCTCTCCGGGTGGAATGCCACCTTGGCGCGGCGTGCTACTGCTCACCTCGGGCCAGGCGGTGGTCGCGGCTCTCCTCGGCGGCTTCCTCGTGAAACCGGGTCCCTATCTCGCCAAGTCGCCGCCGTTCGACTGGCGCGCCGCCGGCCGCGTGCTGGCCGACCGGCCGGCGCGCCTCGCCAACTTCGGCTACCTGGGCCACATGTGGGAGCTCTACGCGATGTGGGCCTGGGCGCCCCTCTGTCTGCTCGCGAGCTATCAAGAGGCCGGCTGGTCCATCCGCGGCGCCCGCCTCGCCGCCGCCGTGGCCATCGCGGCCGGAGGTCTCGGCAGCCTGCTCGCCGGCAAGCTCGCCGACCGCTGGGGACGGACGCGGATCACCGTCTGGAGCCTCGCCGTCTCCGGCGCCTGCTGCCTCGCTGCCGGCCCCCTCTTCCACTGGCCGGGCCTGTTGACCCTTCTCTGTATCGTTTGGGGATTCGCCGTCGTCGCCGACAGCGCCCAATTCAGCGCCGCCGTCTCCGAGCTCGCCGATCCGCACTACGTCGGCACCGCCCTCACGATGCAGACCAGCCTCGGGTTCCTGCTCACCATGGTGACCCTCCGCGTCATTCCGCCCTTGCGCGATCTCCTGGGCTGGGAAAGGGCGTTCGCCCTGCTCGCCCTCGGTCCCGCGTTCGGGATCTGGAGCATGCTGCGCCTCCGTGGGCTTCCGGAGGCGGAGCGGATGGCGGGGGGGCGGCGGTAGGGGCGAGCATCCTTGCACCGACTGTATCCCAAATGATACAGTCTGCTTGTGATTGAGGTTCGCCAGACGCCAACTTACTCGGCTTGGTTTGCTGGCCTTCGGGACAGAGCCGCCAGGGCCCGAATCGCCATCCGAGTCCGCCGCCTGTCGCTGGGAAACCCCGGCGACGTGAAGCCTGTCGGCGAAGGTGTGTCCGAGCTTCGAGTGAGCTACGGTCCTGGCTACCGCCTCTACTTCACCCAGATAGGGACAAACATCGTCGTTCTTCTCGCCGGAGGCGACAAGTCCTCTCAAGCACAGGACATCCGTAACGCGTTAGCCCTCGCGCGCGGGCTCTAGGAGTGCACATATATGCCCAAGACTGTGACGACACCGTGGGACGCCGCCGACCACCTCAAAACCGAAGACGACATGGCGGCATACCTTGAAGCAGCACTCGAAGAAGGTGATCCAATCCTTGTCGCCGTGGCGCTCGGAGACATTGCGCGCGCCAAAGGCATGACCCAAGTCGCACGGGAGGCTGGGCTTGGCCGCGAGAGCCTCTACAAGGCGCTCTCTCCTTCTGGTAACCCTGAGCTCGCAACAATCCTGAAGGTTGTCAGCGCCCTGGGGCTTCAACTGCATGCGTCCCCAGCGGTTGCCAAAGGTACAGGCTAACCGAGCGGCCCCGGCAGCTACGCCCGTCGGCGAGTCTCCCGAAGCCCCCATATGCGTTAACTTGTGGGGAGAGATTTGCCCTCATAGGCGTTAACCCAAAGTAGGGGAGGGGCTTGCCCCCTCCCGGGTGGGCGGAAAGGTACCGGAGGAGAAAGCAGAACCTTTCCGCCTTCCGCCCCCTCCCCGTCCCTCCCCCGCGCGTGCCACCGCCCCCCACCCCGAGCGGGAGAGGGCGCCCCCTCCCCGAAACACAGATCCTCTTTTTTCTCCGCTGTTTTGTGTTGGGCGGCGGCGCCCATCTCCCGAGCGGGGAGGGCGGGTGGGGGACGCACGGGAGAGGGGACGGGGGTGAGGGCCCGGGCGGCGGAAAGGTTCTGTTGCCTCCTCCGGCTCCTCCGCCCACCCGGGAGGGGGCAAGCCCCTCCCCTACTTTGGGTTAACGCCTGCACTCAAGTTAACGCCTATGCCCGAAGCCCCTCTCCCCCACAGCGACAAACCGCTGCACTGGGACACGGCCCAGGGAGTCAGAGTGCGGTAACTCTGCCCCAGACCAAGCGGGCGAGGCTGACACCTGCTATAGTAGGATGCGCTTCAACAGTTTCGGGACGGGTCAGCGCCTCCACTCTCGTCTCGGGCTCCCTTTCCCTCGGGCTCGCAGGTACTTGAATGACCATCAGGAAACGGAAGCCGGCCGCCTCTCTGCCTGCCATCGAGCCGGTCGCCCCGGCCGTCCAGGACGACTCGGCCTTCCCCATCGTCGGCATCGGCGCCTCGGCCGGCGGCCTCGAAGCCTTCTCAGAGCTTCTCCGCGCGCTACCGACCGACACGGGAATGGCGTTCGTCCTGGTGCAGCATCTCTCTCCCTCGCATCCCAGCCAGTTGGCGGACATCCTTTCGCGAACCACCAGGATGCCGGTGACGGAGGTCCAGGACGAGCCGCGGGTCAAGCCCAACCAGGTCTACGTCATCCCGCCGAACCGCGACATGATCATCCTCGAGGGGTCTTTGCGGCTGTTCCCCAGGAAGGACACCCGCGGCCAGCACCGGCCCATCGATTCGTTCCTGCGCTCCCTGGCAGACGATCAAGGCCATCGAGCGATCGGCGCCATCCTGTCGGGGACAGCGACCGACGGCACCTTCGGGCTGCAAGAGATCAAGGCCGCGGGCGGCATCACCTTTGCCCAGGACGCCACGGCGCAGAACGACAGCATGCCGCGCAGCGCCGTGGCCGCCGGCTGCGTCGACTTCGTGCTGCCACCGGCGGAAATCGCCCACGAGATCGAACGCATCGCCCGGCACCCCTATGTGGCGGCCCCGCCCTCCAGGCCGCCGGACACCTCGCCGGAAAAGCCGGACTTCACGGAGATCCTGCACATCCGGCGCGCCGCGACCGGTGTCGATTTCACGCAATACAAAACCAGCACCCTCCGCCGCCGCATCAGCCGCCGCATCGTGCTCAGCAAGACCGACGGACCGCAACCCTATGCACGCTTCCTGCGCAACAATCTCGCTGAATTAGAGGCCCTTCAGCAGGACATCCTCATCAACGTGACCAGTTTCTTCCGCGACCCCGAGACGTTCGAGGCGCTCAAGGAGAAGGTTTTCCCCCAACTCTTCACCGACCGTGCCAGGAACCAGCCACTGCGCGTCTGGGTCCTCGGGTGCTCCACCGGCGAAGAGGCCTATTCGCTCGCCATGGCCTTGACCGAGTTTTCCGAGACTCTGGGCAGCGATGTTCCGATCCAGGTCTTCGCGACCGATCTCAATACGGCGAGCGTCGAAAAAGCCCGCGTCGGCATGTACTCCAAAGAGATTGCGCACGACGTCTCGCCGGAGCGCCTGCGCCGTTTCTTCGTCAGGGCGGACGGCCAGTACCGGGTCAACAAGCTGATCCGCGGAATGTGCATTTTTGCCCGGCACAACGTGCTCTCCGATCCGCCCTTCTCGCAGATCGACCTGCTCAGTTGCCGCAACCTCCTCATCTATCTCGGACCGGCCCTGCAGCAGAGGGTCGTGCCGCTTCTCCACTATGCGCTCAAGCCGTCCGGCTACCTCATGCTGGGGAGCTCCGAAACGATCGGCTCCTACCGCAACCTGTTCGAAGTCGAAGACGCCAAGAACAAGATTTTCTTCAAGAAACCGGGGACGTACCGGCTGACGTTCGGCTTGTCCGCCGCGGATCAGCCGGCAAGGCTTCAGGAAAAGCTCGCAGGGCCAGAATCGAGAGGATCCGAAATGCTCAAGGAAGCCGACCGCATCCTTCTCGCGAGGCATGTCCCGCCCAGCGTGCTCATCGGTGCCAACCTCGACGTCCTGCAATTCCGCGGCGACACCGGCCTGTATCTGGCGCCTCCGTCCGGCAAGGCCAGCTTCAACGTCCTGAAAATGGCTCGCGAAGGTTTGCCGGTGGCATTGCGCTCGGCGATCAACCGGGCGAAGAAAACCCAAACCGCCGTACGCGAAGAGAGCTTGCGCGTCCGGTCCAATGGGGGTTACCGGGAAGTCGGCCTCGAAGTCGTGCCAATTCAGGAAGGAAGTTTCCTGATCGTTTTCGATGAGGCCGCGAGAGAGCCGAAGGCCAAGGCCAAGACACGCGAGACCACGCCTCCGCCGGCCGCGGAGGATGAGACTCTTCTCCAGCAGAACGAGCGTCTGGTGCTCGAGCTCGCGGCCGTTCACGAATATCTGCAATCGGTCATCGACCAGCAGGAAGCCGCCAACGAGGAGCTGCAATCCGCCAACGAGGAAGTGCAGTCCGCCAACGAGGAGCTGCAAAGCATCAACGAGGAGCTGGAAACCTCGAAGGAAGAGCTCCAGTCGAGCAACGAGGAGCTGACCACGGTCAACGACGAGCTGCACAGCCGCAACGGCGAGCTCAACGTGCTCAACAACGATCTGACCAACCTGCTGAGCAGCGTCCAGACCGCCATCGTCATGCTCGGGCCGGATCTGCGCGTCCGGCGCTTCACGCCCATGGCGGAGAAGCTCTTCAACCTGATTCCGGCGGACATCGGACGTCCGATCGCTCAGATCAAGCTCAATGTCCAGGCTCCCGATCTGGAGCCGCTGCTCCTCGAGGTCCTCGACATGGCCACGGTCAGCGAGCAGGAGGTCCAGGGCCATGATGGACGCTGGTATTCGCTGCGCTTCCGGCCGTACAAAACGGTGGACGACAAGATCGACGGCGTGGTCATCATGCTCGTCGACGTGGAGAAGATCAAGCGCTCCCGGGAGTATGCCGAAAACATCATCGCGACGATCCGGGAGAGCCTCCTGGTCCTGGACGAAAACCTGCGCGTCCTGAAAGCGAGCCGGTCTTTTTACGACACGTTCAAGGCCACACCCGAAGAGACGGAAGGCCGCCTGCTCTACGATCTCGGCGCCGGGCAGCTCGACATCCCCGAGCTGCGCAGGCTGTTGAGCGAGGTCGTGCCCCACAATGACAGCTTCGAAGAGTTCGAGGTCGAGCGTGTTTTCGAGCGCATCGGCCCGAGATCGCTGCTCCTCGATGCCCGGCGGCTCTTCCAGGAGAGCGGCCAGAGCATTCTCATCCTGCTGACGATTCAGGACATCACCGAGCGCAAGGCACTCCAGGACCGCATCCAGGAGCTGGTCGCGGCCGACCGATTGAAGAACGAGCTGCTGGCCCTCCTCGCCCACGAGCTGCGCAATCCCCTGGCGCCTCTGCGCAACGCCGTCCAGCTCCTCGAAATGCCCGAGATCGACCGCTCCACGCTCGATCAGGCCCGGGACATGATGAGCCGGCAGATCAAGAACATGTCCCGGCTGATCGAAGACCTGCTCGACGTGTCCCGCGTCACTCAGGGCAAGACCCGCCTGCGCAGAGAGCAGGTCGAGCTCGTGGCGCTGCTGCGGCGAACGGTGGACCTGGTGCGGCACCATCTCGAAGCGCGCGGACAGGAGCTGTCTCTGTGCCTGCCGGACGAGCCGATCCCGCTCGAAGGAGATCCCACCCGTCTCGAACAGGTCTTCGGAAACCTCCTCGACAATGCGTCCAAGTTCACCCCCCAGGGAGGACACATCCGCCTGAGCGCCGAGATCGCGAGCCTCTATGCCGAAACCGACGGCGATCCGGATCAGCAAGTGGTCGTCCGGATCCGCGACGACGGGATCGGGATCGCTCCGGAGATGCTGCCGCGCGTGTTCGACCTGTTCGTGCAGGCACAGAGCTCACTCGACCGGTCGCAAGGCGGCCTGGGCATCGGGCTCACGCTGGTGCGCACTCTCGTCGAGCTGCATGGCGGCACGATCGAAGCTCACAGCGAAGGGCTGGGCAAGGGCAGCGAGCTCGTGGTGCGCCTGCCGTTCGAGCCGCAGATGCAGTATGCCGGGATCGACACGGCGGGAAGAAAGCACTCCGCAGACGGCAGCTCCCCGCGCCGGATCCTGGTGGTCGACGACAATGTGGACACCGCCCAGAGCATGGCGCTTCTTTTACGCTTGAAAGGTCACCGGGTCGAAGTCGCGCACGATGGACCGGCGGCGCTCGAAACCGCCCGCTCGTTCGAGCCCGAGGTCGTGCTGCTCGACATCGGATTGCCGGGGCTCGACGGCTATGAGGTCGCCAAACGGCTGCGCGAGGAGACCCGGCTGTCCAAGGCGCTCCTGGTGGCGCTGACGGGCTATGGACAGGAAGAGGACCGCCGCCGCGCGCGCCACGCCGGGTTCGACCATCACTTCACCAAACCGGTCGATCCCGCGGTTCTCTATCAGTTGATCGCGGGCGCCCCCGACAGGCGCTACGAGCGGCCCGAAGTCCGCTCGTAGCAGCCGATCGAAGAGATCGCTTCTAGTACCAGCCGTTCCCCTCAGGGTTGATCAGCGCCTGCGTCAGGCTCTGCCGGGCGGCCGCGAGCCAGTGCGACGGCTCGCTGTCGTAGGGCACCACGACGTAGTGGATGACCCCGCCCGCGGAGTGGACGTGGTTGTGGTAGGCCGCGAAGTCCCTCTCGGACAGTCGCGAGCCGAGCGACGACTGGAGGTCGGGCGCCAGGAAGACCACGTAGACGGCGTCCTTGTCGACCTGGCCTTGGCCGAGCATGTTGTCGAGACGGATTTGGATCTCGAGATCAGAGATCCGGTTGCCGTTCAAGGGATCGCCCGCGGGATCTTCGAGCGCGAGACCGGCCGGTTCCCAGGCCCTGACGCCGTGCTGGCCGAGCAGCGCCGCGGTCTCCGCTCCGGCCCCTTGTTTCAGGGATTCAGCCGCCACGGACTCTTTCGCACGGTTCGCCCGGTCGCGCCAGCCGCTGCCCAGGAAGACGGCCTGCACGGTGGCGTGGGAGACCACCGGCCCACCGTGGTACGTGGCCTCGCGGCCGGGGACTGCCTGGCGCGGGATCATCTGCGCCCGGCCGCCGTCGTCGTCGAAGGCGACCGTGCCCTTGGGGGCTCCTTCCAGGATGGCCGGCGCGGGTTTCGCCTGCGCCTGGGGCTGCTCGGCGGCGTTTGCGGCGCCCGCCAAGGTGAGAGCCAACAGTGTGAGAGTGAATGCTCTGTTCATGGTTCTCCTCGATTCCCCTGGGCTACTGGACGTTGAGAGCAAAGTCGTCGACGACGAACGATGTTTGAAGAGTGGAATCCTCGGTGCCGGTCAGGTAGACCCGGATGGTCTGCCCGATGTACGCCGAGAGATCGAACGACTTCTGAGCATACCCCGTGTTCGCGTTGAGGTTGGAGTAAGTGGCCAGCGTCTGGAGCAGAGTGCCGGAGGAATTCCGGATCTGCACCTGCAAGGTGTCGAACGCGGTCGTGGTCGAGGTCTCGGCCGTGTCGATGTGGAGCCAGAAGGTGAGGGTCGCGGAGGTGTGCGACGAGAAGATCGCGATCTGCTGGTACAGCGTGTCGGTGTGCGTCGTCCCGTACCCGTCGAGCCACGCCTTCCAGGAGCCGCTGTGCGCCGCCTCCGACGCCGAGGTGTCGATCACGCCGCTGCTCGCCACCCAGGTCGTGTTTCCGGACTCGAAGCCCGGGTTGACCAGGACCTGCGTGCCGCCACCGCCGGAGGTGATGGTCCAGGTGAGCGCCGCGGTGTGCGTCTTGCCGCCGCCGGTGCCGGTGATCGTGAGATTGTACGTCCCGGCGGCCGCCGTGCCGGTGGTCAGGGTGAGCGTCGACGAGCCCGAGCCGGGCGCCGCGATCGAGGTGGGGCTGAAGGCCGCGGTGGCGCCTGTGGGAACGCCGGAGATCGAAAGGGCGACCGCCGCGTTGAAGCCGCCGCTCACGGTGGTGGAAGCCGTCGCGGTCGAGGCGCTGCCGGAAGCGGTCGACACCGAAGTCGGAGAGACGAAGAGCGCGAAGTCGGGCGACGTGGTGGTCGTGACGGTGAACGAAACCGTCGTCGAATGCGTTTTGCCGCCTCCCGTGCCGGTGATGGTGACCGTATACGTGCCGGCGGCGGCGGTGCCGGCGCCGAGGGTGAGGGTGGACGAGCCCGAGCCGGGCGCGGCGATCGAAGTGGGGCTGAAGGTCGCCGTGGCGCCCGCGGGAAGACCGGAGGCGGAGAGCGAGACCGCGGAGTTGAAGCCGCCCGAGACCGTGGTCGACACGGTCGTGGTCCCCGAGCCGCCCTGCACCGCGGACACGGTCGCCGGCGACGCGGAGATCGCGAAGTCCGGGCTCGTGGTCGGGTTGAACACGATGCTCAGCACGGGATGCAGCTCGATTCCGTTCGGCGCCACACCTGTCTGGCCGTGCAGGAAGTCGAACATGCCTACGCCGGTGATCTGCACCGGGATGTTAGCGGTCTGGAAGCTGCCGGTCGGGGTGAATCTGGCATTGAATGCGTTGCGTGCGCTGGTAATCTTGGACAGGAAGGGGCTGCTGGAGCCGACGCAGGAAGGGAGGGGAATCTCCGCGATCATGGTGTTGCCGGAAGCGTCCTGCAAAATCAGGTGATAATCCGAATCGCTTTCGAGCTTGTACTGGGTGAGCGTGGCGTTGAGCACCCAGACTGTCGTCTCAAAAGGCGAGACGCGGTTGTTGGAGGGGATCGGGTTGGGCGCGGTCCAGCCGCGCATGGTGAGGATGGTGTTCGCCGTGGTCGAGTTGACATTGACGAGGCCGACGTCCGCGTCCGTCCCCGTCTTGACGGACCAACGTTCGACTCCGCAACTCTGGGCCGACAGGTCGGGCGGGGCGAGTGACGCTCCAAGCAGGAAGACGAAAGCAAGAATTCCTCGGCTTACACTGACGCGCATTAGATCTCCTCCAAAGGCCAGAACGTGGATGACATGAACATGCGTACTATTAGATCTGGTACCGCCGAGGAGCCCAACCGAGCCGGTGTTGATCAAGTTTCAGATAGGTGAAATGATCATGACGGACGGACCACGCAGACATTGCAGAAAGCGTCTGCCGACCGTCATTTTGAGAAACATTGAGAAAC
The DNA here is from genome assembly GCA_036264355.1 of Thermoanaerobaculia bacterium. Classification (GTDB taxonomy): domain Bacteria; phylum Acidobacteriota; class Thermoanaerobaculia; order Multivoradales; family UBA5704; genus UBA5704. The sequence goes on along the minus strand of DATARD010000134.1, from coordinate 43,021 downwards.
ATGGAGGAAGCCCCGAGATGACACGTCCCCTGCCCGATCTCGACCCGAGAACGACCGCCCTCGTCCTCATCGACCTGCAACGCGGCATCGTGGCGCGCCCCTGCCAGCCGCGGTCCGGCGACGACGTCGTCCGCAATGCGGTCCGCCTCGCCACCGCGGCGCGCGAACGGGGCGTGCTCGTGGTGCTGGTCCACGTCTCATTCCCGCCGGATTTCGCCAACGCGGTCAAGACCGACGTCGACGAGCGGTCGCCCTTCGCGCCCTCTCCGGGCTGGGATGAGCTGCTGGACGAGCTCGCGCCGCTGGGAGACGTGGTGATCGTCAAACGCCAGTGGGGCGCCTTCTATGGCACGAGCCTCGATCTGGAGCTGCGGCGGCGGGGACGAAAAACTTTACTACTGGGAGGGATCGCAACCAACTTCGGCGTCGAGTCCACGGCGCGCGACGCCTGGGAGCGCAACTACCAGCTCCTCCTGGTGGAAGACGCCATGGCCTCGTTCAGCGCCGAGAGCCACACCTTCGCCACGACACGGATCTTTCCGCGCCTCGGACGGGTGTGCTCGACAGAAGACGTGTTGAAGGTGTGGCAGGGCGCTACCGCGTGACCGCCCCCACCGTTTGCGGCATCTCCGCCACGCTCCACCCGCCTCCCAGCGCCTTGATGAGATTGACGCTGGCGGTCATCTGGCGGACGCGGAGGTCGACCGCGGTCCGTTCGTTGGCGTAAGCGGCGTTCTGGGCGGTGATGATCTCAAGATAGGTCGCGATGCCGGCCGCATAGCGGTTGCGGGTCAAGGCCAGAGACTTCTCGGCGGCGGCGACAGCGGCGGCTTGCTGGACGGATTCGTCGGCGAGGATGCGCAACGCGCCGAGGTTGTCCTCGACGTTCTGGAAGGCGGTGAGCACGCTCTCGCGGTAGGCGGCCACCTGGGCGTCATAACCCGCTTCGGCCTGCGCCACCGCCGCCCGCCGCCGGCCGCCGTCGAAGAGGGTGGCGAGGAGCTGCGGACCGAGCGACCAGAATCGGTTCGGCAAGGAGAAGAGCGTTCCCAGGGTCGAGCTGGCGAAGCCGCCGGACGCGTTGAGGGTGAGGCTCGGATAGTAGGCCGCGGTGGCGACGCCGATCTGGGCGTTCGCCGCCGCCACCCGGCGTTCCGCCGCCGCGATGTCCGGCCGGCGCTCCAGCAGCTCGGAGGGGAGCGCCAACGGCACCACCGGCGGCGCGGCGGCGATCGGTCCCATCGGGATCGTCAGGTCGACCGGCGCCTTGCCGGTGAGAATCGCGATTGCGTGCTCCAATTGGGTGCGCGACACGCCGAGGTCGATCGCCTGCGCCCGCGCGGTTTCGAGCTGGGTCTGCGCTTCGGCCACGTCGGCGCCTGAGGCGACCCCCTGATCGTGGCGGTTGCCGGTGATTTTGAGCGCCGTCGCGTAGTCGGCGACGGTGGTGTCGAGGAGCCGCCTCTGCTCGTCGAGGCCGTGGAGCTGGAAGTAGTCGACCGCGAGCTCCGCCTGGAGGCTCAGACGGATCGTTTCGACGTCGGCGGCGCTCGCCTGCGCAGTGGCCGCGTTTTCCTCGATCGTGCGGCGCACTCTTCCCCACACGTCGGCTTCGTAGGTGAAGTCCACCGGCACCTGGTAGACGGTGGTCGCGCCGCCCTGCCCGCTCTGCGATCCGGCCGCGCTACGGCCCGCTCCACTGTAGGACCGGGTCGCCTGGGCGCCCACGGTCACGGTCGGAAAGAGGCCGGCGCGCGCCGCGGCCACCGCCGCCCGGGCGCCGCGGAACTGCGCTTCGGCCTGCGCCAGCGTCTGGTTGGAGACGGAGACCTGCTCCTCCAACGCATTGAGGGCCGGATCGCCGAACAGCTCCCACCACGCGCCGCGCTTCATGCTGTCGCTGGGCTGTGCCGTTTTCCAGCCGGCGGGCGGCTGCTCCTTGAAGCCAGGCGGCATCTCCGTCGACGGTTTCTTGTATTGCGGACCCACGGTACAGGCGGCCGCAGCGAGCGCAAGCCCGGCGATCGTCATGATTTGAATCGTTTTGCGTTTCATGCTTCGGACCTCGCGGCCACGGGCTCCCGCCCACGGCGTAACGGACGATGCCGGCCCCACCAGAGCTGCAACCGGTCGAGATAGAGATAGACCACCGGCGTCGTGTAGAGAGTGAGGAGCTGGCTGAACAGCAGGCCGCCGACGATCGCGATGCCGAGCGGGCGGCGCAGCTCCGCGCCGGTGCCCAGGCCGATGGCGAGCGGCAGGCCGCCCAGCATGGCCGCCATGGTGGTCATCGTGATCGGTCGGAAGCGCAGCAGGCAGGCCTGGAAGATCGCCTCCTCCGGGCTCTTCTCCTCGTTGCGCTCCACCTCGATGGCGAAATCGATCATCAGGATCGCGTTCTTCTTGACGATCCAGATGAGCAGGATGATGCCGATCAGCGCGATCACCGAAAGCTCGGTCTTGAACAGCAGCAGGGCGAGGAGCGCGCCGACACCGGCGGACGGCAGGGTCGACAGAATGGTGATCGGATGGATGGTGCTCTCGTACAGCACGCCGAGCACGATGTAGACCGTGAAGAGCGCCGCCAGGATGAGGATCGGCTCGTTGGCCAGCGACGCCTGGAACGCCTGCGCCGTGCCCTGGAAGCTGCCGTGGATGGTGGACGGCAGCCCCATCCCCCGCTCCATCTGGTTGATCGCGGTCACCGCGTCGCCCAAGGCCACGCCGGCCGGCAGGTTGAACGAGAGGGTGACCGCCGGAAATTGCCCTTGGTGATTGATCGACAGCGGCGCGTCCGCGTTCTCAAAATGGGTGAACACGTCGAGCGGCACAAGGTTGCCGGCGCTCCCGCCACTGCCGGTGCTGGCGGTGGCGGTGCCGCCGGCGCCCGCCCGCACATAGATCGTCTTGAGACCGTCCGGATTCTGCCAGAACCGCGGCTCGACCTCCATCACGACGTGATATTGGTTGAGCTGCTGGTACATCGTGGAGACCTGCCGCTGGCCGAATGCGTCATACAGCGTCGCGTCGATCGCCTGCGGCGTGATCCCCATGCGCGCGGCGGTGGCGCGGTCGATCACTAGCGATGCCTGCAAACCCTTGTTCTGCTGATCGGTGTTGACGTCGACCACTTGCGGCAGCGTACGCAGCTTCTGCATCACGCGCGGCGCCCACTCCAGAAGCTCCTGGGTGTTGTCACCCTGGAGCGTGTACTGGTACTGCGCTCCGCTCGCACGGCCACCGATCCGCAGGTCCTGCACCGGTTGCAGGAACAGGCTTGCGCCGGGCTCGTGCGAGAGCTTCGGGCGCAGGCGGGCCATGATCTGATCCGCCGACACCTTGCGTTTCTCCTTGAGAGCCACGAACATGCGGCCCGTGTTGGTGCCGCCGGTGAAGGCGGTGACGGTCTCGACGGCCGGATCCTGCTGCACGATCCCCGCGAGTCGGGTGAGTCGCCCCTGCATCGCCTGGAATGAGCTGGATTGATCCGCCTGAATGGAGCCGGTCAGGCGCCCCGTGTCCTGCTGCGGGAAGAAGCCTTTCGGCACCTTGATATAAAGGTAGACCGTGGCGCCCATGGTCAGCAGCGTGATCAACAGGATCAACGGCTGATGCCGGAGCACCCAGGAGAGAGAGGATTCATAGCGGTCGAGAATCCACTGGAAACCCCTCTCGCTCGTCTGGTAGAGGCGGCCGTGCTTCTCCCGGTCGTGCGATTTGAGCAGCTTGGCGCACATCATCGGCGTCGTCGTCAGGGAAACGATCATCGAGACGAAGATGGCAATCGACAGGGTGACGGCGAACTCGCGGAACAGGCGCCCGACGATGCCGCCCATCAACAGGATGGGAATGAACACCGCGACCAGCGACAAGCTGATCGAGAAGACCGTGAAGCCGATCTCCTGCGCCCCCTTGAGCGCCGCCTCGTGCGGCGCCATCCCCTGCTCCAGATAGCGGGTGATGTTTTCGATCACGACGATCGCGTCGTCGACGACGAACCCGGTGGCGACGGTGAGCGCCATCAACGACAGGTTGTCGATGCTGTAACCGAGCAGGTACATGACCCCGAAGGTGCCGATCAGCGAGACCGGCACGGCAACGCTCGGAATCAACGTCGAGCGGACGTTGCGCAGGAAGACGAAGACGACCAGGATCACGAGGCCGATCGAGAGGAGGAGCGTCAGCTCGACGTCGCGCACCGAGCTGCGCACGGTGAGTGTCGAGTCCTGCACCACCTCCAGGTTGATCGCCGGCGGGATCGCCGTCCGCAGCTCCGGCAGCACGGCGCGGATGTGGTCGACCGTCGAGATGATATTGGCGCCCGGCTGGCGGAAGATGATCAACAGGATCGCGGGCTTGCCGTTCGCGAGGCCGCCGGCCCGGATGTCTTCCACCGAATCGGTAACCTGCGCCACGTCGCTCAGCCGCACGCCCGCGCCGTTGCGGTAGCTGACGATCAACGGTTCATACTCCGCGGCCTTGAGAAGCTGATCGGACGTGCTGAGCGTCCAGGAATGGTCCGCATTGGCGAGCGATCCCTTCGGCCGGTTGGCGTTGGCGGCGGCGAGCGCCGTGCGGACGTCCTCCAGGCCGATCCCATAGCCGCTCAACAGCGTGGGATTGACCTCCACCCGCACCGCCGGCAGGGCGCCGCCTCCGACGGTGACCTGCCCGACACCCTCGACCTGCGACAGCTTCTGTTGCAGGAGAGACGACGCCACGTCGTACATCCGCGGCTTCTCGATCAGCTCGGAGGTGAGCGACAGGAGCATGATCGGCGCGTCCGCCGGATTCACCTTGCGGTAGCGGGGATTGCTCGGCAGGTTCGCCGGGAGCTGGCCGCGGGCGGCGTTGATCGCCGCCTGCACGTCGCGCCCCGCCGCGTCGATGTCGCGGTTCAAATCGAACTGCAAGGTCACCTGGCTGGAGCCGAGCGAGCTGGTGGACGTCATCTCGGTGATGCCCGCGATGCGCCCGAACTGGCGCTCGAGCGGCGTCGCGACCGCCGACGCCATGGTCTCGGGGCTGGCGCCCGGCAGGTTCGCCGAAACCTGAATGGTCGGGAACTCGACCTGCGGCAGCGGCGACACCGGCAGCAGCCTGTAGGCGATTCCGCCGGCGAGCGCGATCGCCAAAGTGAGCAGCGTGGTGGCGATCGGCCGGTTGATAAACGGCGCCGAGATGTTCATGCGCCGGCCGCTCCCTGCGGGTGCACCAACTGCGGCGCGCGCTGTTCGGTCTTCCGGGTCAGCCGCCGCGCCAGGCGGTCGAACGCGAGATAGACGACCGGTGTGGTGTAGAGGGTCAACATCTGGCTGAAGATCAGTCCGCCGATGATCGCGATACCGAGCGGCCGCCGCAGCTCGGCGCCGATGCCGCTGCCGAGCGCCAGCGGCACAGCACCCAACATCGCCGCCATGGTGGTCATGATGATCGGCCGGAAGCGCAACAGGCAGGCTTGAAAGATCGCCTCCTCCGGCGGTTTCCCTTCTTTGCGCTCGGCGTCGAGCGCGAAGTCGATCATCATGATCGCGTTTTTCTCCACGATGCCGATCAGCAGGATGATGCCGATCAAGGCGATCACGCTGAAGTCGGCACGGCAGATGAACAGCGCGAGGAGAGCGCCGACGCCCGCCGACGGCAGGGTCGACAGAATGGTCAGCGGGTGGATGTAGCTTTCATACAGAACGCCGAGCAGGATGTAGACCGTGATCACCGCCGCCAGGATGAGCAGCGGCTCGTTGGCGAGCGACGCCTGGAACGATTTCGCGGTGCCCTGGAAATCGGCCTGGACGCTCGCCGGAAGGTTGATGTCTTCCTTGGCCTGGTTGACCACCTTGACCGCTTCACCCAGCGACACGCCGGGTGCCAGGTTGAAGGAGACGGTGGCCACCGGGAACTGTCCCTGGTGGTTGACCGACAGCGGCGCCATGATCTGCTCGACCCGCGTAAAGGCGCCGAGCGGCACCGAGCCGCCGGTCGTCGAGCGCAGGAAGATGTCCGACAGGTCGTCCGGCTGCTGCTGGAAGCCCGGCTTCGCCTCCAGCACCACCCGGTATTGGTTGAGCTGGGTGAACATGGTCGAGATCTGGCGCTGGCCGAACGCGTCGTAGAGCGTATCGTCGAGCATCTGCGGCGTGATGCCGAGCCGCGAGGCGGTCGTGCGGTCGAGCACCAGGTGCGCCCGCAGGCCCGCGTTCTGCTGATCGCTCGCCACGTCCCTGAGCTCGGGAAGCTTCTGCAAACGCGAGACGAAGCGCGGCACCCAGGTCGCCAGCTCGCTCGCGTCGGCGTCTTCCATGCTGTACTGGAACTGCGCCCGGCTCACCCGGTCCTCCACCGTCAGGTCCTGCACCGGCTGCATGAACAGGGTGATGCCGTCGACTTTCGACAGATTGGGTTGCAGCCGGCGGATGATCTCGCTCGCGCTGCCGCTCCGGTCTGCGAGCGGTTTCAGGTTGATCTGGATACGGCCCGAGTTGAGCGTCGTGTTGGTGCCGTCTATACCGATGAACGACGACACGCTTTCGACCGCCGGATCGTGCAGGATCTCCCCGGTCAACGCCTGCTGCCGCGCCGCCATGGCCGGAAACGAAACGTCCTGCGACGCTTCCGACACGCCCAGGATCACGCCGGTGTCCTGCACCGGGAAGAACCCTTTCGGAATGATGAGATAGAGCAGCAACGTCGCGACCAGAGTCGCCGTCGCGACCACCAGCGTCGCGGTCTGATGCTTGAGCACCCAGGTGAGCGTGCGGTCATAGAAGTCGATGATCTTTTGGAAGATCTCTTCCGACTTGCGGTAGAAACGCCCCTGCTGCGACTCCGGCGTGTGATGCAGCAGCCGGGCACACATCATCGGCGTCAACGTCAGGGAGACCGCGGCCGAGACCAGGATCGTCACGCTGAGCGTCACCGCGAACTCGCGGAACAGACGGCCGACCACGTCGCCCATGAACAGCAGCGGGATCAGCACGGCGATCAGCGACACGGTCAGCGAGAGAATCGTGAAACCGATCTGCTCCGCGCCCTTGAGCGCCGCCTCGAGCGGTTTTTCCCCTTCCTCGATGTAGCGCATGATGTTTTCGATCATCACGATCGCGTCGTCCACCACGAAACCGGTGGAGATGGTGAGCGCCATCAGGGTCAGGTTGTTCAGGCTGTAGCCGAGGACGTACATGGCGCCGAACGTGCCGACCAGCGACAGCGGCACCGCAACGCTGGGGATGATGGTGGCCGCGAGGGTGCGCAGGAAGAGGAAGATCACCATTACGACGAGAGCGATGGTGAGCATCAGCTCCAGCTCGACGTCGCGCACCGAAGCGCGGATGGTGTTCGTGCGGTCGGTGAGGATAGTCACCTGCACCGCGGTCGGCAGCGAAGCCCGGAGCTGCGGCAACAGAGTCTTGATGCGGTCGACGACGCCGATGATGTTGGCGCCCGGCTGGCGCTGGATGTTCAGGATCACCGCCGGCGTCTCGTTCATCCACGCCGCCTGTTTCACGTTCTCGGCGTCGTCGATCACCGTCGCGACGTCGGAAAGATGCACCGGCGCGCCGTTCTTGTAGGCGACGACCAGCGGCTTGTACTGATCGCTCGACAGGAGCTGATCGTTGGCGCCGATCTGGAACGACTGCCGGGTGCCGTCGAACGAGCCCTTCGCCTGGTTGACGTTCGCCAGCGACACCGCGGTCCGGATGTCCTCCAGCGTCAGGCCGTAGGACGACAGCGCGGTCGGGTTCGCCTGGATGCGCACCGCCGGCTTCTGGCCGCCGCTGATGCTCACCAGGCCGACGCCGGGGAGCTGCGAGATCTTTTGCGCCAAGCGGGTGTCGGCGAGGTCCTCCACCTTCGACAGCGGCAACGTCTTCGAGGTCAGCGCGAGCGTGAGCACCGGCGAGTCGGCCGGGTTCGTCTTGCTGTAGATCGGTGGATTCGGCAGATCGCGCGGCAGATACGAGCCCGAGGCGTTGATCGCCGCCTGCACCTGCTGCTCCGCCACGTCGATGTTCAGGTCGAGGACGAACTGCAAGGTGATGATCGAGCTGCCGTCGGAGCTGGTCGACGTCATCTGGTTCAAGCCCGGCACCTGGCCAAATTGGCGCTCCAGAGGTGCCGTGACGGCGGACGCCATGACATCCGGGCTGGCGCCGGGATAGAACGTGATCACCTGGATCGTCGGGTAATCCACCTCCGGCAGCGCGGAGACCGGAAGCTGCCGGTAGGCCACGATGCCGGCGAGCAACAGGCCCACCATCAACAGCGACGTCGCGATGGGCCGCAGGATGAACGGCCGGGACGGGCTCATGACTTCGCTTTCCGGCTCTTCCCACCGCCTTGCTTCTGCCCTTGTTCCTGTCCCTGCCCTTGACCCTGTCCACGGCCCGCGGCGCCCGGTTGCGTCACCTCGACCTTGCTCCCCGGACGCAGCTTGTCGGCGCCGTCGATCACCACCCGGTCACCGGCCGCGAGACCGCTGCGGATCGTCGTATCGTCGCCCTCGGTGAGCTGCACCTCCACGTTGCGCGTCTCGACCGTCTGGTCGGGTTTGATCAGATAGACGAAGGTCGACTGCGGGCTACGCTGAATCGCCGACGCGGGAACGGTAACCGCGCCGCGCAGAGTGTCGACGAGCAGGCGCGCGTTGACGAACTGGTTGGGGAACAGCGCCTCGTTCTGATTGGGGAACAGCGCCTTGATGCGCACCGTGCCGGTGGTCGGATCGATCTGGTTGTCGACCGCCAGCACCTGCCCGGTGGCGAGCTTGTTCTTGAGGTCCCGGTCATACGCATCGACCGCCAGGGAGTGGCCGCTGTGCACCTGCGGCAGCACCTGCGGCAGATGGTCCGCGGGGATGGTGAAGAGGACGTTGATCGGCTGGAGCTGGGTGATGACGACGATGCCGGTCGCGTCGTTGGCGTGCACGATATTGCCCACGTCCGTCTGCCGCAGGCCCACCCGGCCGCCGGTCGGCGCCGTCACCCGGCTGTAGGCGAGATTGAGCTTCGCGCTCTCGATCTGCGCCTGATCGCTCTGGATGGTGGCCGCGATCTGGGCCACCGTCGCGGCCTGGGTGTCGAGCTGCTGCCTGGCAATCGAGTCCTGGGCGACGAGGATCTGGTAGCGCTGCAAATCCACCTTGGCATTCTGGAGCGCCGCCTCATCCTTCGCCTTCTGCCCCTCGGCCTGCATGAGCTGCACCTGGAACGGGCGCGGATCGAGCACGGCGAGCACGTCACCCGCACGCACGATCTGCCCTTCCTGGAAGTTGATCCGCAGGAGCTGGCCGTCGACACGGCTCTTGACCGTCACCGTGTTCAAGGGAGCCACCGTCCCCAGGCCGGTCAGATAGACGCCGACGTCCTTGGTCACCGCGGTCGCCGCGAGCACCGGCACCGGCCGTCCGCCCGCGCCCGCCCCGGCACCGCCGTCGCCCTTGCCATCCTTCGCCGCGCCGTCTTTGCCGCCGCTGTTATGGCGAGCGAGAAAATACGCGCCGACGACAACCAAGGCCACGGCCAGCACCCACGGCCACCAACGGCGCCGCGTGCTGTGCGGCTCGTCGGGAGGATACGACTCCACAGGAGCCTCATTCTCCCGTTCCTGCGTCCGGCGGTCCTTCTCCTTCGCCGGCGCCTCGCTCTCCTGGATTTCTGGGGGATCGGAGATCATTTTGCTTGAGCCTCTGGATTCGCTAAGTAGGGAATGTCCTCAAAGCCGGGCGGTGGACCGCCCCATCCTCATTCTAGGGTCTCAGCCATCATGCCGGAGTAAAGAATCGGTAAAGAGTTGACCGGCGTGTGGCATTTCGAGAAGTGGAAGCAAACTTTGGACCAGGACGATGCTGCCGAGTCAGTGGTACCATGGCACCCATGAGCCAGGGAACGTTCGCCGAGTCGCCCACCGCGCCCGAGCTTTCGCTCGACGAATGGTTCGCTCTGCCGGAGGACGAGCCCGGCGAGCTCGTGGACGGTCGTCTTGAGGAGGAAGAGGTGCCCGATTACCTTCACGAGCTCCTGGTCGCGTTCCTGGTGCAGGCTCTCCGCAACTGGATCTCGCCGCAAGGCGGCCTCGTGGCCGGCTCCGAAGCTAAATTCGCGGTCAGCTCCGGGCGCGGCCGGAAGCCCGACCTCACCGTCTACCTGCCAGGCAGCCGCCGGCCGCCGGCCCGCGGCCTGATCCGCGTCCCACCCGACATCGCCATCGAGATCGTCTCGCCGACGCCCCGCGACGGCCGGCGCGACCGGGTGGAGAAGTTGGCCGATTACGCGGGCTTCAAGGTGGCATGGTACTGGCTGCTCGATCCGCAGTTGCGCAGCCTGGAAATCCTCGAGCTCGATGCCCAGGGCCGGTATCTCCATGTTCTCGGTGCCAGCACGGGCGTGCTGGAGAAGATTCCGGGGTGTGAGGGGTTGACGCTCGATCTTGATGCGATTTGGGCGGCGATTGACGAGTTGGAGTGAGGGCCCAGATCTCCACTAAGTTGGGCACGAGACCTGAGGAGCTGTGAAATGTCCGAACCGAGCCCTTTATCGTTCCCCTCGTCCTAGGTTTTCTAGCGGCTCGCGCGCATTAAGATCTTCAATTGTCCATTTCGATGATTCGCTATATGCTATTTCGCCAAGCAAAGCGATATTCTCGTAAGCCATGGAACTTGGGTCGAGTCTCGGTGAAGACGTAAAAAAGCTGGGGAGACGCCAGGACGCGAAGCTCCTGGGCGAACGCAGTCGCGTCCATCTTCTCCGCCAGGAGAACGGTTTCCGGAACGTCGATGACCAGTTGTCGAGTCGCCATAGATGCTAATCCATCCCGGAGGGTATTTGTACTCCTGGTCAGCAGAATCCCTCGCGGCAAAGTCCGGGAAGCGCTGCGTGAGCCCAGACTCCGCGGACAACGGCTCGTTGTCGGCTTACAGCGGCCCGTTGTTCGTTGACATCGATCCAGATCCCGAGACAACAGCTCGTTGCCGGCTTACAACGCTCCACATCCCCGGACAATGGGCCGTTGTCGGCTTACACGGCCCGTTGGCCGCAGACATCGGTCCAGATCCCGGGACAACGGATCGTTGCCAGCTTGCAACGCTCGACATCCCGGGACAATGAGCCGTTGCCGGCTTGCACGGTCCATTGTCCGCCGGCATCGGTCCAGATCCCGAGACAACGGTTCGTTGCCGGCTTGCAACGCTCCGCATCTCGGGACAATGAGCAGTTGTCGGCTTACACGGGCCGTTGTCCGTCGACGCCGGTCCAGACCCGGAGACAACGGATCGTTGCCGGCTTACATCGGCCCGTTGTTCCCAGATATCGTTCCGCTGGCGCGCGCCGCAGCCCTTGCACTAGGATCGCAGGATGACAGCCATCGCTAGATTTCGCGCCCTGCATGAGTCGGGCTGCTTTCTCCTCCCGAATCCCTGGGACGTGGGGACCTCGATCTATTTGCAGCACTTGGGCTTCCAGGCGCTCGCCACCACGTCCGCCGGCATGGCCTTCTCTCGCGGGCTGCCTGACTCGGTCTCCGCGGTGTCGCGGGACGACATGCTGGCGCATATCCGCGACATCGTGGCGGCGACGCCATTGCCGGTGAACGCGGACTTTCAGACCGGCTATGCGGATGAGCCCGAGGGGGTCGCCGCCAACGTGGCGCTCTGCATCGCGACAGGTGTCGCGGGTCTGTCGATCGAGGACGCCACCGGGAACGCGAACAATCCGCTCTATGAACGCGGCCTGGCGATCGAACGCGTCAAGGCCGCCCGCGCGGCGATCGACGCCTCCGGCATTCCGGTCGTCCTCACCGCCCGCTGCGAAGCCTGGCTGGTCGGCCACCCGGACGCCGCCCGCGTTGCTCTCGACCGGCTGGTCGCCTTCGCCGCGGCGGGCGCCGACTGTCTCTATGCGCCGGGCGTCCGCGATCCCCAGCAAATCGCGGCCCTCGTCAAGGCGGTCGCTCCCAAGCCGATCAATGTGCTGATATCCGCCCCCAATCCCGAGCTTCCGCTGTCGCGCCTGGCCGATCTCGGAGTGCGCCGGGTGTCCGTCGGCTCCGCCCTGGCACGCGTCGCCTGGGGAGCGTTCATCCGCGCCGCGCAAGGCATGCTGGCCGACGGCACCTTCGACGGCTTGGCCGGCGCCGCGCCGTTCGCCGAGCTCAACCGTCTCTTCGCGCCGCGGACCCCGTAGGAAACCCCAACCTGGTGTGTTCCATCAGCAAGCCGCAAGCGTGAGGAACGAAGCGGCCACGGAATACCGGGTGATCATGGGTGATCAGAAGACTTCTCGCAGGAAGATCCCGGCGCCGTTCACTGGAGAACAGAAAGGAACTTCCGAGTATGAAAACTACCGCGTTGTGCCTGGCGTTGAGCAGTTTGATCGGTCTTGCCATCACCCCCGCCGTGCGAGCCGACGACATCCGGTCCGATCGCAGGGATATCCATCAGGATGCGCGCGATCTGCGCCATGATCGTTGGCAGGCCGCGCACGAGAGCAGTGAGCTGCGGCAGGACCGCAACGAGGTGCGCCGGGACCTGTGGACCGGTAACCGTTGCGCGCTGAGCCATGATCTCCGTGCCGAGCACCGCGACGCCCGCGAGCTGTCCGCGATCCGCCGCGATGAGTGGCGCGACACGGCCGACATCCGCCACGACCGCCGGGACATCCGGCACGACCGCTTCGAGCGCTTGGAGCGGTAGCCCAGGGGGACCGACCAGCCGGAATGCATGCATCAGGTCGCCTGAGCAAAACCGACAGGGAGGGAAGCGCTTCTCTCCCTGCTCGTCCGTTTCACCTCAATTCAACCCTGCCAAACAGCTCCAGCGTCTCTTCCTCTGTGGGAGGCTGCAGAACGCTTCGTGCCGCAAACTCTTCCGCCTGCGGATACTTCGTGGCTCGAATGCGCTCGGCGGCTTGGGCGAGGTCGTACGGTGTATGCCGCAACTGAAGGTCGGGTCCGAGCAGGAGCCAATCGGCGCCCGGTCCCGCGAACGGCATGCCCACGCTGCCGGCATTCACAACGCGAATTTTTCCGATCGTACGGTCGAACTGCATGTGGGTATGACCGCAGATGACCAGAGATACATCGAGATTTTCAAAAATCGGAAGGAGGCGATCTTCCGGCGTGAGACGGGTGAATATATCCGTATCATTGCGCGGTGTCGCATGGCAGAACAGCACCTTGCCCAGCCCGGGAATCTCGACGCGGATTGTTTGTGGCCAGGTCGCAATCCATTTCTCCTGTTCGGTGTTAAGCTCCTGCGCCACCCAGCGCATGACCTCTCGATAGGGTTCCGGAACGGCGCCTGTCTCCACACCCGCTCTCTGCGCCAGCACCTCCCGCTCGCCATTTCCTTGGATCAACTTGATGGGAATCTCGAGGTCCCGCAGGCACGTGAGCGTTTCACCGGGCATCGGCCCCGGAAGCACATCGCCTCCGACCACCACGAGATCGACCTCGGCGAGACGAATCTCTTCGAGCACAGCTTCGAGCGCGGGAAGGTTTCCGTGGATGTCATAGATTGCGGCGATCCGCATGACAGGCTTATTCTACTCCCAGCGGCAGAGCCTCAAAGGAGGCGAAACATGTCTCACATCTTTACCGCCATCAGAGCCCTCCTCTACATGACCGGGTTGCTCCTAGCTCATCTGTTTTCTGTTCGATCCTACGCCGGCTTTTCTTTCGCCCGGCCCGCCACCGCCACTCCGATGATGACCAGCGCCGCTCCGATGACGACCCGCACCGTGACGGGCTCTTTCAGGAAGACGGCGCCGACGATCACCGCGACGACGGGGACGGCGTAGTTGATCAGCGAGAGTTGGGTGGCTTTGAGACGCTTCAAGAGGGTGAAGTAGAGGGTGAAGGGGACCGCGGAGCCGACGAGCGCCAGGTAGAAGAGGGCGAGAACCGGACCGGTGGCGAGGTGGATGTCCTGGATTCCGCCTTGCGCCCAGGCGACCGGCGCGACGAGCAGGCCGGTGAGCACCATCGGCACGGCGGCGGTGGAAAGGGGATGGATGCCCGCTCCCCATTTCTTGACTCCCACGCTGCCGAACGCCGAGCAGATGGGGCTGAGCAGCACGACCACGGAGGCGAAGGCGACTTTCGGTCCGAGCAGCTTGTCGAAGTCCTCGGAGAAGATGACGGCGACTCCCGCGAAGCCGATCAGCACGCCGAGGAGGCCCACCACCGTCAGCCTCTCGCCTGGGAGGACGAAGTGGGCGAGGATGGCGACGAAGAGCGGAAAGGTGGCGAAGAGGACCGAAGCCAGACCCGACGGCACCCACTGCTCCGCCCAGTAGAGAACGCTGTAGGAGATGCAGAAGGTCAGCAGGGTGTTGAGGATCCACACCCGCCAGGTGCGCCAGCCGCCGCCCAGCCGCACGCCGAAAAACGGCGCGATCGCGAGCAGGGCGGCGCCGGCGATGGCGAAGCGGAGGGCGACGCCGGCGAGCGGCGGAAAGCCGCGCAGGCAGATGCGGATCGCCGCCCAGGTGGTGCCCCAGATCAGCACCAGGAGAGCGATCGACGCTCCGGTTGCGGCGCGGGAGCGGAGCATGGCGCGCTCCTAGGGGTAGATCTTGTACAACATGCGCGGGTACGGAATCGTCTCCCGCAGGTGCGGCAGGCCGCTCATCCAGGCGACGAAGCGCTCGATGCCCATGCCGAAGCCGCTGTGCGGGAAGGCGCCGTACTTGCGGACGTCGAGATACCACTGGAAGGCCGCGATCGGCAGATGGTGCTGCTGGATGCGCGACAGCAGCAGGTCGTGGTCGTGGATGCGCTGGCTGCCACCGATGATCTCGCCGTACCCCTCGGGCGCCAGCAGGTCGAGGCCGAGGACCTGCTCCGGATTGTCCGGGTCGGGCTGCATGTAGAACGCCTTGAAGGAGGCCGGGAACTTGGTGACCATCACCGGGCGGTCGAACTGGCTGCAGAGGATGGTCTCCTCGTCGGCTCCGAAGTCGTCGCCCCACTGGATCGGGTTCCCCGCCTTCTGCAGGACCTCCACCGCTTCGGTGTAGGAGATGCGCGGGAACGGCGGCAGGATCTTCTCGAGCTTCGCGGTGTCGCGCTCCAGCACCTTCAGGTCCTCGCGGTTGCGGTCGAGGACGCGGCCGGCGAGGTAGACGACGAACTCCTGCGCGAGGTCGCAGAGCCCGGCGAATTCGAGGAACGCCACCTCGGGCTCCACCATCCAGAACTCCATCAGGTGGCGCCGGGTCTTCGACTTCTCGGCCCGGAAGGTGGGGCCGAAGCAGTAGACCTTGCCGAGCGCCGCGGCGGCCGGCTCGAGATAGAGCTGGCCGGATTGGGAGAGATAGGCCTTGTCGCCGAAGTAGTCGATCTCGAACAGCGTCGAGGTCCCCTCGGCCGCCGCCGGGGTGAGGATCGGCGAGTCGATCAGGGTGAAGTCGCGCTCGTAGAAGAAGTCGCGGATACCCTGCTCCACCTCGCTCCGCACGCGCAGAGCGGCGCGCTGGCGGCTGGAGCGCAGCCAGAGGTGGCGGTGCTCCATGAGGAAGGCGGTGCCGTGCTCCTTGGGCGTGATCGGGAAGTCCTCGGTGAGGTAGACGATGGCGAAGCCGGTGGCCTGCACTTCGACGCCGCTCGGCGAGCGCTTGTCTTCCTTGACCTTGCCGGTGACCCGGATGGTCGACTCCTGGGTGACGCGCTCGATGTCGGCCCAGGTGGCCTCGGGCACGTCGTGGCGGCCGATCACCACCTGGACGGTGCCGCCGCCGCAGCGCACCTGGAGGAATGCGATCTTGCCGCTCGACCTCTTGTTGTCGAGCCAGCCGGAAAAGACGACTTCTTCAGAGACGTGCCGCGACAGCTCGCGGACGGAGGAGACAGGGATCGGTTCGCTCATAGAGCGCCGAATTGTAGCCCAGTTGAAGCCAAGAAAGGAGGCGCGCTGATCAGGAGGAGAGAGAGTCGTCCGCCGGTGGCGTCCGGCGCCCTTTGGTCCTGGCGTGCAGCGGCGGCTGGCGGCGGCGGAGTTGGGCGCTGATCCGCCCGACGAGCGGCAGGGCGGAGTCGATCTCGGCGCGCTGGAGCAGGATGACCGAGGCCAGGGTCTCGCGCTTGACGCGCAGCGACTCGAAGATGGGGAGCATCTCCGCCGCGAGGCCGCGCAGCTCCTTCTGCCGGCCGGTCTCGCCATAGACGGCGGCGAGCTCCAGGCAGACCAGCGCCACCTCGTAGGGCATCTCCAGGGCCGTGAAGCCTGTGCGCGCTTCGAGGAGGTAGACCTCGGAGGCGCGGTAGAGACGGAGGGCATGCGCCAGCTCGCCGTGCAGCCAGGAGAGCCGCAGCAGGGCGACCGGCGCCGACTTCTCCATCATCTGGCGGTGCTCGACGAGGAGAGCCAGCCCCTCTTCGGGACGGCCGGCGTCGAGTGAGAAGCGCGCCGCCGCATGGATGGCCTGGCGCGCTAGGTCGCCATCCCGCGAAATCGTCCGGAGGACGTCGAAGAGGAGGCGGAGGGCGCCCTCCGGGCGGCCTCCGTAGCCGGTGAAGATGGCCTGCTTCAGGAGGCAACTGGCGACCTCTTCGCGCAGGCCCATGTCGCGGAAGATCTCCGCCGCCTCGGCGGTCAGCGCGATGGCCTGCCTGAACTTCCTCTGGTGGCTGAAGAGCGACGCCTTGCGGCGCAGCAGCTCGGCGCGCAGAGAGGGCAGGCGCGTGCCGCCGGCGAGGAGGCGCTCGGCGGTCCCGAACGCCCGTTCCGCCTCGCGCAGACGGCCGGTCACCCGCAGGCTGTTGGCCAGGTGGCTCCACGCCTCGCCGCGCAGGTCGCTGAGAATTCTCGCCTCGGTGCCCGCAGACGCCGTCTCCAGGCGGCCGGCGACGGCCGCGGCAAGACGGCTGACGTGGAGCATCCGCTGCGGGTCCGCGTTGGTCGCCAGCCGGACCTCCTGGAGGAGCAGCCGGCACAGCCCGCTGTCGGCCATCTCCGGCGCCTCGGCGACCAGCGCGAGCCGGCGCTCGGCCGGCACGGACATCAGGACGGAGAACAGGGAGAGCGCCCGGTCGCGCGCCGGGATCTCGCGCCGCACGCGTGAGAAGACGCGGTCGAAGGCCGCGTCCAGACGCTCCAGATGCTCACTGCTGGGCCGCCGCAGACGCCCGTTCAGCAGATCGCGCAGGGTCGCCGCGGTCGGATGCTCGTTCATGCAGATCTCCGGTGCGTCAGTGCGAATGGCAGGACGAGCCGTCGGGATCGACGCAGGAACCGTTGGTGATGCCCGGAGGGGGCAGCCCGGCGTCCGTCGCCGCCTCCCAGAGCTGGCGGACCCAATTCATCACGTCCGCCAGGGAGAATCCGCCTCCGGCGACGCTCACGGCGACGCCCGCCGGCTGAGTGGCCGCCGAGGCGACCGGCACAAGACCCAAAAAGAAGACGACAAAGAAAAGCATCAGCAGACGTCTCATGGCGTGCTCCTCCGCACACAGCCCCGTGGGGCTAAAAGGCCATCGGGTTCACTGCCCTGAATAGTACCCCACAGCGTAGAGCACGCGCATTACGTTCCGGATTACCGGCGCCCCGGCACGGCACTCTGCGCTTGCAGCTCTGCTACAATCCCGCCAGATTTTGCGACGAGAGGCACGAGCGGCACATCTTTTGCGGCAGCTCTCCACGAGCAGCTCACGGAAGAGCTCCGCCCAGGACGCTGTGACCCGGTCACCCATGATCCGCATGAGCAAGATCCGCATCCTCGTGGTCGACGACCATGCCGTTCTGCGCGCCGGCCTCGCCCTGCTGATCAACTCCCAGCCCGACATGGAGGTCGTCGCCGAAGCGGCCACCGTGCAGGAGGCCGTGCTGCGGGCGCGGGAGGCTGATCCGGACGTGGTGCTGCTCGACCTCACCCTGCCCGACGGCAGCGGCCTCCAGGCGCTGCCCGACATCCATCGCGACTGTCCGCGCGCCCGCGTCCTCGTCCTCACCATGCACGACGAGCCGAGCTATCTCATGTCCTCCCTCGCCGCGGGCGCCACCGGCTATCTGGTGAAGAGCGCCGAGCCCGCCGCCCTGCGGGCCGCCATCCAGGCCGTGCACCGCGGGCGCTCCTACATCGACATCCCGCT
Source organism: Thermoanaerobaculia bacterium (assembly GCA_036264355.1). GTDB lineage: Bacteria > Acidobacteriota > Thermoanaerobaculia > Multivoradales > UBA5704 > UBA5704. Next base: position 24,940 of record DATARD010000134.1, on the reverse strand, counting down.
CAGCGACGGCAACCTCAAGGCCCTGCTGGCCCAGCGCGACGCCCCGGCGCAGCCGGCGCCGGGCAACCCGGCCCCCCTGAGCCCGCGCGAGATGCAGATCCTGCAGCTCCTCGCCCTCGGCCACACCTACCGCGAAATCGCCCAGCAGCTCCACCTGAGCGCGCGCAGCGTCGAGACCTACCGCGCCCGCCTCTCCGACAAGCTCGGCATCCGCAGCCGGGCCGGCCTGGTCCGTCACGCCCTCCTGATCGGTTTGCTGGACGAGATGAATTCGGTGTGAGTCCCTGACGTGTGTCGTGGTTTCCCTGACAGAGAGCTCTGGTGTGATTGCCGTCTTTTCCGCGTAGCGGCGGCGGCCGCTTTGCGCCATAATTGAAGCAGACATTCCTACACCCGACGCCCCGGCCCTACCGCCGGGGCACTTTTTTTACAACCCAGATCTCCCCAGGACCTCCGACCTGGATAGAATCGGCGCGCGATGGGCTGTCCATCTCACCTGGAACCTGGAGGATCTCTGTGAAAACCATCTCCGTCTGGATCGTCGCCCTGGCTCTCCTGCTGGCGAGCGGCACGCAGGCCGCGACGAAAAAGAAAGAAGAAGCGAAGAGCGATCCGCTGAGCGCCGGCACCTTTGCCGGCCTGGCACTGCGCGGCATCGGGCCGGCCGTCACCTCGGGCCGGATCGTCGATCTCGCCGTGGACCCCAAGGCGCCGGACACCTGGTACGTGGCCTCGGCCGGGGGCGGGGTCTGGAAAACGACCACCCACGGCATCTCCTGGACGCCGGTCTTCGACAGCACGGGCTCGTACTCGATCGGTTGCGTCACCATCGATCCCAACGACTCGCTCGTGGTCTGGGTAGGCAGCGGCGAGAACAACAGCCAGCGCAGCGTCTCTTATGGCGACGGCATCTACAAGTCGGTGGACGGCGGCAAGACGTGGGCCAACATGGGGCTCAAGAGCTCCGAGCACATCGGCAAGATCGTCGTCGATCCGCGGAATTCGGACGTGGTCTACGTCGCGGCCCAGGGTCCGCTATGGTCCTCGGGCGGCGACCGCGGCCTCTACAAGACGACCGACGGCGGCAAGACCTGGAAATCGATCCTGCCGGTCGACGAGAACACCGGCGTCACCGACCTCGCCATGGATCCGCGCAACGCGGACGTCCTCTACGCCGCCTCCTACCAGCGGCAGCGCAAGGTGTGGACGCTGATCGACGGCGGCCCCGGCTCGGCGATCTACAAGAGCCGTGACGGCGGCGCCACCTGGAGCAAGCTGACCAACGGCCTGCCCAAGGAGGAGATGGGACGCATCGGGCTCGCCATCTCGCCCGCCTCCCCCAACGTGGTCTACGCCACCATCGAGGCGCGCGAGGCCGGCGGCTTCTACCGTTCGAGCGACGCCGGCGCCAGTTGGGAAAAGCGCAGCAGCTCCAACTCGAGCAGCGCGCAGTACTACCAGGAGCTCTTTCCGCATCCCACCGAGGTGGGCACGGTCTATTCCGTCGACACCTTCCTCAAGGTGACCACCGACGCCGGCAAGACCTTCCGCAACGCCGGGGAGAAGAACAAGCACGTCGACAACCACGTGGTGTGGATGGACCCCACCCGGCCCGATCACATGCTGGTGGGCTGTGACGGCGGCCTCTATGAGTCCTACGACCGCGCCGCCACCTGGGACTTCAAGGCGAACCTGCCGATCACCCAGTTCTACCGCGTCGACGTCGACTACGGGAAGCCGTTCTACTCCGTCTACGGCGGCACCCAGGACAACTACAGCCTCGGCGGCCCGTCGCGCACCAACAACAACCGCGGCATCACCAACGCCGACTGGTTCGTCACCACCGACGGCGACGGCTTCAAGACCGTGGTCGATCCGCAGGAGCCGGGCATCGTCTACGCCGAGTCGCAGTACGGCGCCCTGGCGCGCTACGACCGCAAGAGCGGCGAGCTGATCGAGATCCAGCCGCAGCCCGGGCTCAACGAGCCCGCCCTGCGCTTCAACTGGGATTCGCCTGTCCTGATCAGCCCGCACTCCCACACCCGGCTCTACTTCGCGGCCCAGAAGCTGTTCCGCAGCGACGACCGCGGCAACACCTGGAAGGCGGTCAGCCCCGACCTGACGCGGCAGATCGACCGCAACAAGCTCAAGGTCATGGGCCGCATCTGGAACATCGACGCGGTGGCCAAGAACGCCTCGACCTCGCTCTACGGCAACATCGTCTCGCTCGCCGAATCGCCGGTCAAGGAGGGCCTCCTCTATGTCGGCACCGACGACGGCCTGGTCCAGGTCAGCGAGGACGGCGGCGGCCACTGGCGCAAGGTCGACCGCTTCCCCGGCGTGCCGGAGAACACCTACGTGTCGCGCCTCGAAGCGTCGCCGAAGGACGCTGACACCGTCTTCGCCGCCTTCGACAACCACCAGAACGGCGACTTCAAGCCCTACCTGCTGAAGAGCACCGACCGCGGCCAGAGCTGGACCTCGATCGCCGGCGACCTGCCGCAGCGGGGCACCGTCTTCTCCCTGGTGCAGGACCACGTCAACGCCGACCTCCTGTTCACCGGCACCGAGTTCGGCCTCTACTTCTCGATCGACGGCGGCAAGAAGTGGATCCAGCTCACCGGCGGCATCCCGATCGGCGCGATGCGCGACCTGGTGATTCAGAAGCGCGAAAACGACCTCGCGGTCGCCAGCTTCGGCCGCGGCTTCTTCATCCTCGACGACTACACGCCGCTGCGGCTGCTCAAGCCCGAGATGTTGCAGCAGGGCTTCGCCTCCTTCCCGGTCAAGCAGGCCTGGATGTACAACGAGAGCGCGTCCCTGGGCATAGAAGGCAAGGCGTTCGAGGGCGAGAGCTTCTACGTGGCGCCCAATCCGCCGTTCGGCGCCGTCTTCACCTACTACTTGAAGGACGAGCTGAAGACGCTCAAGAAGCAGCGGGTGCAGAAGGAGAAGGAGGTCGAAAAAGAGGGCGGCGAAGCCCCCTATCCGGCCTGGGAGGAGCTGCAGAAGGAAGGCAGGGAAGACGAGCCGGTGATCCTCGCCACCGTGAAGGACGCCGCGGGCAACGTCGTCCGCCGCGTCGCCGGACCGGTGACCGCGGGCTTCCACCGGATTTCCTGGGACCTGCGCTACCCGCCGACCAATCCGGCCACGCTCACCGATCCGACCGGAGACAACCCGTTCGACCACCCGCCGCAAGGGCCGATGGCGGTGCCGGGCACCTACACCGTCTCGTTCGCCCAACGGGTGGACGGCAAGCTGACGCCGCTCGGCGCGCCGCAGTCATTCACCGCCGTGCCGCTCGGCCTCGCCAGTCTGCCGGCCGAGGACCGCCCGGCCGTGCTCGCCTTCCAGGAGAAGACCGCGCGGCTGCTGCGCGCCGTCCTCGGCGCCAACGCCCTGCTGAAGGAGACCCAGGAGCGCCTCAAGTACATCTATCGCGCCCTGCTCAACACCGCGAAAGCCGGCGACTCGCTGATCGACGAAGCCGACGCGCTGCAAAACCGGCTCGCCGACCTCAACATCAAGCTCAACGGCAACTCGGTGATCCGCTCCCACAACGAAGCCGATCCGCCGGCCATCACCGAACGGGTCAACACCGTGGTGAGCGGCCACTGGGGCTCCACCTCGGCGCCGACCCAGACCCACATCGACAACTACCGCCTCGCCGCGGAATCCTTCGCGCCGGTGCTCGAAGAGCTGCGCAAGCTGGTCGAGGTCGACCTCAAGAACCTGGAAGACAAGCTCGAAGCCGCCGGCGCCCCCTGGACGCCGGGCCGGGTTCCGACCTGGAAGCCGGAGTAAGAGAAGGCAGCAAAGGACATAAAGGACCTAAAGAACATAAAGGACGATCAACCCCCAATCTCGGGTTCTTTGTCCTTGATGTCCTTGCAGTCCTTTATGTCCTTGTTTCTGATGGTTGACCCTTCATCCCAACACCTTGAGGTGACCCGAATGTCGAGACTCGCGCGTCGCTCTTCGCTTCTCCTGTGGATGCTCATCAGCCTGCTGGTCCTCGGATCGGCGGGGATTGCCCGGGCCGGTGAGGACAAGCCCTCCCCCAAGAGCGGTTCCCAACCGGCCGTGCCTGCCGATCTCCAGGATCCGCCGGGGATCGGCGCGCTCAAGTACCGGTCGATCGGACCGGCGTGGGGCGGACGGGTGGCGCGGGTCGCGGGAGTCGCGGGCGATCCGCAGACCTACTGGGCGGCGGCGGCTTCCGGCGGCGTGTGGAAATCCGAGGACGGAGGCAACACTTGGAAGCCGGTGTTCGACGAGCAGCCGGTCTCCTCGATCGGCTCGCTCGCGATCGCGCCGTCCGATCCCAACGTCGTCTACGTCGGCTCGGGCGAGGCGAACATCCGCGGCAACGTGGCGGCCGGCAACGGCATCTACAAGTCGACGGACGGCGGCAAGACCTGGACGCACGTGTGGACGCAGGAAGGGCAGATCGGGACGATGGTGGTGCATCCGAAGAATCCCGACGTCGCCTTCGCCGCGGTGCTCGGCCACGCGTTCGGACCCAACCCGGAGCGCGGCGTCTACCGCACCACCGACGGCGGCAAGACCTGGAAGCAGGTGCTCAAGAAGAACGCTGACACCGGCGCCTCCGACATCGCGCTCGATCCCTCCAATCCGGAGATCGTCTTCGCCGGCTTGTGGGAGGCCCGGCGCTTCCCGTGGGATCTGAAGAGCGGCGGCCCGGGGAGCGGCTTGTGGGTCTCCCACGACGGCGGCGACACGTGGAAACAGCTCACCGCCACCGGCCTGCCCGACGGCATCTGGGGCAAGGTGGGCGTCGCCGTGGCGCCCTCCGACGGCCGCCGCGTCTACGCGCTCATCGAGGCCGAGAAGGGCGGTCTCTACCGCTCCGACGACGGCGGAGCGACCTGGAAGCTCGCGACCGCGGAGCGCGACCTCCGCCAGCGCGCCTGGTACTACTCGACGCTGACGGTCAATCCGGCCAATCCGGACGAGATCTGGTGCCCGCAGGTGCCGCTCTTGAAGAGCATCGACGGCGGCCACAGCTTTCAGAAGGTCAAGGGGTATCACCACGGCGATATGCACGACGCCTGGATCGATCCCAAGGACCCGAAGCGCGTCATCGTGGGCAACGACGGCGGCGTCGACATCTCCACCAACTCCGGCGAGACCTGGTTCACACCGCCGCTGCCGATCGGCCAGTTCTACCATGTGTCGGTGGACAGCCGGGTGCCGTTCCACGTCGCCGGCGCCTTGCAGGACATCGGCACGGCGCAGGGGCCGAGCAACTCGTTGAGCACCGGCGGCATCCGCAACGCCGACTGGCACGGCGTCGGCGGCGGCGAGGCCGGCTGGGTGGTCTCCGATCCGTCCGACCCGAACATCGTCTACGCCGGCGAGTACCTCGGCATCCTCACGCGCTACGACGACCGCACCGGCGATCAGCGCAACATCTCGCCCTGGCCCGACAACCCGTCCGGCTGGGCGGCCGAGAAGATGACCTACCGCTTCCAATGGACGGCGCCGATCGCCGCCTCGCCACACGATCCGAAGACGATCTATTACGGCGGCAACGTCGTCTTCCGCACCAAAGACGGCGGCCAGACCTGGACCACGCTGTCGGGCGACCTCACCCGCGACGACAAGTCGAAGCAGCAGTGGGCCGGCGGCCCGATCACCGGCGACATGACCGGCGTCGAGACCTACGACACCGTCTTCGTGATCGCCGAGTCTCCGGTACAGAAAGGGGTGATCTGGGCGGGCAGCGACGACGGTCTCGTGCACGTCTCGCGTGATGACGGGGCCACCTGGCAGAACGTCACCAAAGCCGTGCCGGGCCTGCCGGACTGGGGGACGGTCGACATGATCGAGCCGGGGCACTTCGACGCCGGCACCGCCTACCTCGTGGTCGACGCGCACCGCCTGGACGACGTGCATCCTTATCTGTGGAAGACGGCCGACTTCGGCCGCACCTGGAAGCGGCTCGACGGCGGCTTGCCGCGCGGCATCTATCTCCACACCGTGCGCGAAGATCCCACCGCGAAGGGGACGCTCTACCTCGGCACCGAGCGTGGCGTCGCCTTCTCGACCGACGACGGCGCCAACTGGCGTTCCCTCAAGCTCAACCTCCCCGCCGTCGCGGTGCACGACCTGCAGGTCAAGGACAACAGCCTCGTCCTCGCCACCCATGGCCGGTCGATGTGGATCTTCGACGACCTGCCCCTCGTGCGCGCCCTCTCGCCGCAGACGACCGGCGCCGAGCCGCACCTGTTCAACGCGCCCGACGCCGTGCGCTGGACGGCGGCTTTCACCCGGCGCGACGTCTTCCGTGGCGCCAACCCGCCGCAGGGCGCCTTCCTCTATTACTGGCTGAAGGACGAGCCCAAGGGCGACATCACCCTCGACATCCTCGACGCTTCCGGGCGGCTGGTGACCACCCTGTCCAGCAAGGCCAAGGAGCCCACCGGCAGCAGCGAGTACGTGGACGAAGAGAGCGAAGTCCTGGAGAGCTTCCTGCTCCCCAAGAAGGCGGGCGTGCAGCGCGCCGTCTGGGACCTCAACTGGGCCGGCGCCGCGATGATCCCCAACGCCCGTCTCGACTCGGGCTTTCCGCTGATCGGTCCGCCCGCGGTGCCCGGCACCTACACCGCGCGCCTCACCGTCGACGGCAAGACGCAGCAGACCACCTTCAAGCTGCTGCCCGATCCGCGCTCCCACGTCGCGCCGCAGGATCTCGATGCGCAGCTCGCCTTCGCCCTCGAAGTGCGCGACGAGATCACCCGGCTGACCCACACCGTCATCCAGCTCAAGCGCATCCGCCGCCAGCTCGACGCGCGCGATGAGCTGCTCGCCGACAACACCCAGGCCGCCGACCTGGTCGACTTGGTGAAGGGCTCGAAAGACCTGATCGCCAAGCTGGACGACCTGGAGTCGCGCCTGCACAACCCGAAAGCCGAAGTCGTCTACGACATCCTCGCCATGAAGGGAGGAGCCAAGCTCTACTCCCGCCTGGCGCCGCTCCTCGACACGGCGAAAACCGGCGACGGCGCCCCGACCCAAGGCATGCGCCAAGTCTTCGCCGCGCAGAAAAAGGAGCTGGACGGCGACGTGGCGGAGCTGCAAGGCCTGATCGACAAGGATCTCGCGGCGCTCAACGCCACGGCGGCCAAGCTCAGCCTGCCGACCGTCTGGGTGCCGCCGCTGGGAGCGGCGGTGCCGGTGAAGTGACCAGACCTGAACGAGCGGCAGGCGGAAAGCCGCCTGTCGCTCGACTCATCAAGGCTGCACTACATCCCTGCGTTTAGGAACAGGGGCTTCCGTTCGCGCCGGCCACCCCAGCTAATCCGGACTGGGCTGTCCCGTCACTCCCCGCGGCTCCGGGGTTGCCACTCGGAGTGCCGCTGCCTCCCGCTCCCCCGGCTCCGCCGAAACCCTTATTTGCGGTGCCACCGGCCCCGCCCCCTCCACCCGCGCCAGGCCCATTGCCATTGCCTCCGGCGCCCCCCGCTCCCCCGTTTCCACCCGTCGCGGAGCCGCCGTTACCGCCGGCTCCGCCATCACCGCCGCGTCCACCGGTATAAGCATTCCCGCCTGCACCGCCCGCACCGCCGTTCCCACCCGTGGCCGTGCCGCCTTTGCCACCGGGGCCGCCATTCCCTCCCGGGGCATGCGGAGTGACGCAGCAGCCGTCACTGCCCGGCCCTCCCGGAAAGGCGTTACCAGCCGTGATGCTGCCACCCGGCCCACCCGGATTGCCTGGGTAGCCGTCAGGGTGGCTGGCCGTTCCGTCGGAGCCCTTGCCTCCCGCTCCGCCATCGCCACCACCCCGAGCCATGCCCCCGTCGCCGCCCGACCCGTCCGTTTTCAAGAGGGGGTCGGCAGGCGACTGGTTGGCAATGCAATTTTGGATCACCTGGACGCCGGAGGTCAGGAGGCGGCCGGGCACGAAGTCCCCGCCCTTTCCTCCACGGGACCTGGAGTTGGCTGGGATCCCCTTGCACGACGCGATCATTCCGGGGCCGCCTGGACCTCCAGCCCCACCCACGAGTCGAGCTCGTGCTCCGACCGGCAATCGTGAGATCAGCCGTCCTCCGACGACGAAATCTCCACCTGCGCCTCCGGGAGCCTCGGGCCCGCCGGCGCCGCCTGCTCCGGCGCGAATCTCCGGGACGCCTATGACAATCCGCGCGGCATCGAGAATCAGGCTGCCGCCCTGGCCGCCGGGTAAGCAGGCAGCCGACGCATCAACGCCCCGGCCTGGAAGAATTTCGGCGTTGATGTAGATCGTCTTGGGTGTGCTGAGCGTGATGGAGACCCCCTGGCCGGTCCGCGACTTCTCGGTCCGGCTCCCGGCCACGATCGGTCCATTGATCACGATGTCGCCAGAGCTCAGGACGACGAGATCCTCATCCGCCACGACCTTGTCGAAGCTTCCGACTTCGAAGCGCGCCGTTCGCTCGACTCCCGCGAGATGGCGCTCGAAGAGGCCGTTCGCCGGGTCGGCTCCGGCTGGCACGACGGCGCAAGCCAGAAATCCCAAGGCCATCGCGGCCACTCTTCCCCTTGTCTCCCATCGGCACAAATCGTCAGTCAACATAGCAGTCTCCTCGACGAGCCTCGCGGAGAATCCACGAGGCGAGAGCGGCGGACCAAGAAAGATGGCTGATTCTACTCTCTTTCTCGTGCCCCGCTTCCCGCCGCCAGGGGTTGAAGCGGCATGGCCAGGCAGGTTGGCGTAAGGGCGGTCCGGAGGCTTATCTCCACGCCGCGGAGACTCTCTTCACCGGCAAAATGACCTACCCGGCGGCGCGGAGACTCTCTGCGCCGTCCGCCAGGTCATCCCATCCGCCGAGAGGCTCTCCGGAGAGTCCAGGAAGTCTTTTCCTGGACGGAGAGACTCTCCGGCCGGCTCAGCAAGTCATTTCATCCGCAGGAAGCCTCTCTTCGCCAGGAGCTTGAGCCTCTCGCGGGCCCCTCACCGCCCCCGCGCCTCCCGCCGGCCCGCCCCGCGCGCGGTGATCCCCGCCTGCACGGCGATTCCGACCACTGCCAGCACGAGCAGGATCGCGCCACCTGACAGTCCCCGCCCGAGGTGGAAGCCGTCGACGATCAGCTCGGCGCCGAGGAATGAGGAGAGGACGATGAGGGCGCCTTCGAAGGCCCAGAGGGCGAGAAACGCGGCGACCACTCCGGCGGCGAGGCAGAGCAGAACGTCTCCCGAGCCGGTTCCGGGATGCGACCAGAGATGGGAGAGATTGATTCCCAGCATCCAGGCTGCGGCGGAGACTCCGACCACGAAGCCGGCCAGCGCCACCGCCGCCCGTTGCAGCGCGAACGCCAACACCACACCCAGCAAGCCGGCGGCGAGAGCGATGATCCAGCGCATGCCCTGGGCGCCGGGATGAACGACGTAGAGCGAGAGCCGAAGGCCGGCGAAGAAGCCCACGGCGCCGACGAAGAGCCAGAACAGCCGGCGGCCGGCGAGCAGCAGGGCGACTCCGGCGAGGAGAGCGAGGAGAGGTTCGGTTCCTGGTTGCATTGATGAATCCCCCTTCCTGACAACGATACGTGAGGTCTGCCGGGAAGGTTTACGGCGATACTAGAGACCCTATGGCGACCGAGCCCCCTCCGACGATCCAGGAAGCCACCGCCGCCTATGAGTCCTGGCTGGGCGGGCACATCACCCTCCTTCCCGAGGACCTCGCGCACAAGCATACGGCGATGGCGAGCGGCGTGTTTCCGTTTCTGCGCGCGACGTTCTATCGCTGGACCCAGCTCTGGCCGCAGATCTGCGGCTCGCTCTTCGAGGCGGCGACGGTCCTCTCGGTCGGCGATCTGCACATCGAGAACTTCGGCACCTGGCGCGACGCCGAGGGGCGGCTGGTGTGGGGAATCAACGACTTCGACGAGGCATTCCACCTCCCCTACACCAACGACCTCGTCCGCCTGGCGACCAGCGCTCATCTCGCGATCGCGGACGGCGGGTTGACGATTGCAGCCAAGGACGGCGACACCGCCATCCTCGCCGGCTACCGGGAGTGCCTGGAGGCCGGCGGACGCGCCGTGGTCCTCGCCGAGCACTGGCGCGCGCTGCGGCGCATGGCGACCGAGCGTCTCAAGGATCCCGAGCGGTTCTGGCAGAAGCTGGACGCCCTGCCGCTCCTCGCCGCCGAGCGCGTGCCGGCGGATGCGGTCGCCGCGTTGGCGGCGTCGCTGCCGGCGAAAGACCTGCCGCTGCGCTACGGGCATCGCATCGCCGGCCTCGGCAGCCTCGGCCGCGAGCGCTACGTGGCGATCGCCGACTGGCACGGCGGCAGGATCGCCCGCGAAGCCAAGGCGGCGGCGGCGTCTGCCTGTGTCTGGGCGCGCCACTCCAACGGTGAGAGCAAGGTGCTCTACCAGACGATCCTGGAGCAGTCCGTCCGCTGTCCGGACCCGTTCGTGATGCTGAAACAGCGCTGGATCGTCCGCCGCCTGGCGCCCGACTGCTCGCGCATCGAGCTCGCCGAGTTGCCGGAAGAGCAGGACGCCGTCCGCCTCCTGCACTCGATGGGCTGGGAAACCGCCAACGTCCACCTCGGCAGCGCCAACGCCAAGACCCTGCTGCTCGACCTCGCCTCGCATCCTCCAGGCTGGCTCCACGCGGCAGCCAAGGAGATGCGCGAGGCGGTCACGGCGGACTGGGAGGCTTGGAAGGGACCGGTGAAAAAAGAGGGGAAGGCAGCGAAGAATCAACCGGTCTCGCCGAAGTAAAACTGGTTTTCCCGGGGATCGACGGCGAAGCGGACCCGCTCCAAGGCGCCTTCATACCCGAGGAAATTGCTGCCCTGCCATTGGGCGGAGAGAAAAAACGTCGCCTCCAGATCGAGGGACTCCCCTTCCTGGGCCAACAGCGTGAGCCAGCCTTTGAACAGCCGTCCCTCAATGAGCCCCATTCGAGTGCTCAAACGGACCCGGCCAGGCAATTCGTCGAGATCGTCAGCAATCAGGTTGCCGATCTGCGGTTTCAGGATGCACCACGGCGCAGCCGTGTCCACGATAGCCAGAATGGGAGTGGCCAGCGGCTTGGGTTGGATACGAACGACGACGCGCGGCGGCTGATGCGGCGCGTCCACATCCGAGTCACGATAGGACGCCATTCCCGTCGCGAACGGGCTCCGGCCACGCGTGAAGAGGACGGGGCCGTTACTCAATGAAGTGAACGAGCGGAGGATATTCCAGCGCCATGGGCTGAACGACCGCGAGCAACTCTTTCAGCGTCTCCGCGGAGGCGACCACATCGTCCTCCGAGAGCGCCACCCAACATCCCCTCAGCTTCTCCGCGTCCTCAGCGAGACGCGCGAAAGCGCGACTGCGGTCGGGCTCGCGGGCCGCAGAGCGGACGACTCTTCCCGGACGCAGGAAGTGGTGCATCTGTTCGAGCGTGGAATGGCCTGGGAACAGAGCGACCGCCTCGGCCGCGAGTTGCCTGGCACCGGCGACATCCTCCCTCTCGATCAGAGACAGGATCGACGCCTGCAGAGACTGGGGATCGGCCACATCCGCCCAGACTCTCGCGCTGCTCGCTCTCCGACTCATGGGATCATTCTACTCCTTGTCCGCCCCGCCACCCTTCACCACCGCGATCCCGAGCTCCGCGAGCTGTTTCGCATCCACCACCGACGGCGCGTCGGTCATCAGGTCGGTGGCCGAGGCGGTTTTCGGGAAGGCGATGACGTCGCGGATGGAGGTGCCTCCCGCGAGGAGCATGACGAGCCGGTCGAGGCCGAGGGCGATGCCGCCGTGCGGCGGTGCGCCGTAGCGGAGCGCTTCCAGGAAGAAGCCGAAGCGGGCTTTCGCCTCATCGGGACCGATTCCGAGAACCTGGAAGACACGGCTCTGCAAGGCCGGATCGTGCATGCGGATGGAGCCGCCCCCCAGCTCCAGCCCGTCCAGCACCACGTCATAGGCGCGGGCGCGCACCGAGCCGGGATCGCTTTCCAGCCGGTCGAGGTCGCGCGGATCGGGGCTGGTGAAGGGATGGTGCATGGCGAACCAGCGGTTCTCGTCCTTGTCCCATTCGAAGGTCGGGAACTCGGTCACCCAGAGGAAAGCGTGCTTGCCGTCCGGAATCAAGCTGTAGGCGCGGGCAAGCTCCAGACGCAGGGTGCCCAGGGTGTTGGCGGCGATGCCTTCCGGCGCCGCGACAATCAGCGCGAGGCCGCCTTCTTCCAGGCCGAGCGCCGCGGCGGCGCCTTCGAGCTCGGCTTGCGTCAGGGCGTTCTTCACCTGGAAGGTCAGCTCACCGTTCTTCTTGCGTAGCGTGAGCACGCCCGCGGCGCCGCTCCGCTTGGCGATCTCCACCCAGCCGTCCACCTGCTTGCGGCTCGCCTCGGCAGCTCCAGGCACGGTGAAGCCGCGCACCACGCCGCCCTGCGCGACCGTCTCCTTGAAGCCGCGGAACGCGCTCTCGGCAAGGAGATGCGAGAGATCAGCGATCTCCAATCCGAAGCGCAGGTCCGGCCGGTCGCTGCCATAGCGCGCCATCGCTTCGGCGTACTTCATGCGCGGGAACTGCGCCGGCGGGGTGATGCCGCCGAGCGGGAAGATACGCGCGAAGAGACCCTCGATCAGCGCATAGATCGTCTCTTCCGTCGGGAACGACATCTCGAGGTCGATCTGGGTGAACTCGAGCTGGCGGTCGGCGCGCAGGGCCTCGTCGCGGAAGCAGCGGGCGATCTGGATGTAGCGCTCGAACCCCGCCACCATGAGGATCTGCTTGAAGAGCTGCGGCGATTGCGGCAGGGCGTAGAAACTGCCGTGATGCGCCCGCGACGGGACCAGGAAGTCGCGCGCGCCTTCCGGCGTCGAGCGGGTGAGGATCGGCGTCTCGATGTCGATGAAGCCCTGCTCGTTGAAATACTTGCGGACCTCCAGGGTGGTGCGGTCGCGGAGCAGCAGGTTGCGTTGCAGCTCGCCACGGCGGAGGTCGAGATAGCGGTAGCGGAGCCGCGTCTCCTCGGAGGCTTCGGCCTTGCCGTCGAGCGGGAAGGGAGTCGGCTCGGAGCGCGAGAGGATGATCGCGCTGGCGGCCAGGACTTCCACTTCGCCGGTCGGGAGATCGCGGTTGACGTTCTCGGGCGTGCGCAGCGCCACCTGGCCGCGGATCTCCACCACCCACTCGGAACGCACCGGCGCTAGGATCCCGGCGACCTCCGGCTGATCCTCGGGATGGATCACCACCTGCGCCACACCGCTCCGGTCGCGCAGGCTGAGGAACAGCACGCCGCCATGATCGCGCCGCCGCTGCACCCACGCCTGCAAGCGGACCTCGCGGCCCACGTCCTCCCGGCGCAGAGTCCCCGCGCTCCGCCGTTCCAAGTCCACGCTGCCTGCCTCGCCGTTCGTCATGATCTTCAGCCTTGCTCTCTAGGATTCCGCGGGCGGCACGACCCCGCGATAGTGTTCTTTCAACTGGACGTAGCGTTCGCAGCCGTCGACGATGCGCCGCTTCTCCTCCTCGGTGAGCGGGCGGACTGGCCGCGCCGGAATGCCGAGCGCGAGATAGCCGGCCGGGATGCGATGCCCGGGCGCGACCAGCGCGCCGGCGCCGATCTGCGCTCCCTCTTCGACCACCGCGCCGTCGAGCACCTGGGCGGCGATGCCGATCAGCGCGCCGTCCTCGATGGTGCAGCCGTGCAGCACCGCCTGATGGCCGACCACCACCCCGGCGCCGATCACCAGAGAGTGGGTGCGGTAGTTGACGTGCAGCACCGCGCCGTCCTGGATGTTGGTGCGCGGGCCGATGCGGATGAAGTTGACGTCGCCGCGCGCCACGGAGTGGAACCAGAAGGACACGTCGTCGCCGACCTCCACGTCGCCGGTCACCCAGGCGCCGGGCGCGATGAAGACGCGCTCTCCGAGCTTCGGCACCTTGTCGAGATAGGGAACGATCGGCATGGCGTCAGGAGGAAGCGCGGCGGACGGAAAGGAGGATTCTTTGGTACATCGGGAGCAGCTTCTCGAATTCGGCGCGCGGCGCTCCGGCCAGGAAGTCGATGCCTCCGGTCGTGTAGGGCAGCTTGAGGGCGAGCGTGCTGCGCGCCGTGTCGCCGCTGCCGCTGTCCATGCGCACATACACTCCCTTGAGACCTTCCAGGTCGCGCACCTCGACGATCGGCGCGGACCAGGCGTCGTTCTTCGCGTCGGCGGCGCGGATGTTCGCCACCACCTTCTCCGGCTCGTCGAGCTTGACCGGGCTGATCCGCACGTAGATCAGCCGCGGGTCCTTGGGCGGCACCGCGTCATAGGGTCCCAGCCACAGGCCGGGCATCTGCTGGCTGTCCTTCGCCACCTTCACCACCCAGTCGGTCGGGATCTCGACGGTGTAAGGGAGCGGCTGGTCCGACGGGCCGGGCAGTCCCATGCGATGGTATTCCCCGGCGGTCTGAGCGGTGGTCTGAGCCATTACGGCGAACGGCACAGCCGCGAGGAGCAGGAACAGAAAAGCTGAGTGGAAGCGCATGATGTACCTACCTCAAAGCGGAGGATTCAACGGAATACCGACTCGCAGGCCGGTCCCGGAAGCATGACATAAGATCCCGCGGTGTCCAACGGTCGGCGGAGCGATGGGACCGACGTGGTCGACGTGATCATTCCGGCGCTCAACGAAGAGGCTTCGCTCCCCCTCGTCCTCGCCGCCCTGCCGCGCCCCCCGGTGCGGCGGGTGGTCGTGGCCGACAACGGCTCGCGGGACGGCACCGCGCGGGTCGCCCGCGCGGGAGGAGCGATCGTCGTCGCGGCGGAGCGGCGGGGCTACGGCAGCGCCTGCCTGGCCGGGCTCGACTGGCTGCGGCACAACGATCCGCCGGACGTCGTGGTGTTCGTCGACGCCGATTTTTCGGATCATCCCGACGAGCTGCCGCGGCTGGTGGCGCCGCTTCTTAAGGGTGATGTCGACCTGGTGATCGGCTCGCGCGTGTTGGGAGAGCGCGAGCCGGGAGCCCTGCTGCCGCAGGCGCGGGCGGGCAACCTCGTCGCCTGCCTCCTCATCCGCCTCCTCTACGGTCACCGCTTCACCGATCTCGGTCCCTTCCGTGCCGTCCGCTGGGAGGCGCTCGAGCGATTGGGCATGGCCGATCCGAACTTCGGCTGGACCGCCGAGATGCAGGTCAAAGCCCTCCGCCACGGCCTGCGGGTGGCCGAGGTGCCGGTCTCCTACCGCCGCCGGGTCGGAGTCTCCAAGATCACCGGCACTCTGAGCGGAACGCTCCGCGCCGGCTATAAGATCCTGTGGACCGTCCTCCGCCACAGTCTTGGCAGGAGTGCAGGAAGAGGAGACGAGAGGGGATGAGCGAACCGATCCGTTGCACGATCGACATCGAGGTGCGCTACGCCGAGACCGACCAGATGGGGGTCGTGCACCACGCCAACTACGTCATCTGGTTCGAGCTGGCGCGCACCCGTCTGTGCGCTCTCTCCGGCTATCACTATGCCGACATCGAGAAGATGGGCTACCTCCTGATGGTCACCGGCGTCGAAGCCCGCTACCGCCGGCCGGCGCACTACGGCGAGACCGTCCAGGTCGTCTGCTGGGGCGATCACCTGGGCAGCCGCGGCCTGCGCTTCGCGTACGAGGTGCGCAAAGACGACGAGCTCCTCGCCACCGGAGCCAGCGACCACATCTGGGTCGAAACCGCCACTGGCCGCCCCTGCCGCACGCCGGCCGCGGTGCTCGGGCCGTTCCGGCGGCTGGCGGGGTTGGAGGAGTAGAATAGCTTCAGAGACCTTTCTCTATTCTCTGAAGGAGGGATGCCGTGCGGGCGATCTCTTGGATCTTTGGACTGTTGTCAATCCTCGTTCTCCTCGTCCTGGGGCCGGCCGCCGCGGTCGCCCAGGTCCAGCGCGGCGCCGGGCTGCCGGTCCCGCTGCCGCTCTTCCCGCCGGACAATCCGTGGAACGTGGACATCAGCGCGGCGCCGGTGGACACGGCTCACAACGCGGGGTACATCGGCTTCATCGGCACCAGCCGGCCGCTCCATCCCGATTTCGGCGGCGACGTCGATCCCACGGACCCGACGAATCCCAACATCTATGGCATGGTCTACATCACCGTCTCCGGCACCCAGCCGCTGGTGCCGGTGACGTTCGTGCTCTATGACGACCAGAGCGACCATGGCGCGCCCGGGCGGCCGGTGGGCTATCCGATTCCGGACGCCGCGAAGACGGGGACCAAGTGGATCGAGGAGGGACCGGACGCCACGGTGGACACCGGCGGCGACCGCCACATGCTGCTGGTGGACCGCGACAACCGGCTGCTCTTCGAGCTGTACCAGGCGTTCTGGAACACCACCCTCAACCGCTGGGAGGCCGGCTCGGGCGCCGTCTTTCCGCTCGACTCCAACCAGCGCCGGCCGGACACCTGGACCAGCGCCGACGCCGCCGGGCTCGCGATCCTTCCCGGCCTCATCCGTTACGACGAGGCGTTCGGCACGGTGCCGATCAAGCACGCGTTCCGCTGCACGGTGCGCGACAGCAACGGCTACGTCTTCCCTGCCTCACACAATGCGGGGAGCAATGCCAGCGCCCCGCCGATGGGAACGCGGTTGCGTCTCAAGGCGTCGAAGAACATCAGCGGCTTCACGCCGGAGGTGCAGCGGATCTTCCAGGCGATGAAGACCTACGGCCTGATCGTCGCCGACAACGGCTCGGACATGTACATCCAGGGCACCTACGATACGCGCTGGGACAACGACGTGCTCAATCCGGCGTTCGGCTCCCTGCACGCCTCGGATTTCGAGGTGATCCAGCTCGGCTGGCAGCCGGCGGCCCCGCCCATCGGCGCGCTCGACTTCTACACCCTCACCCCCTGCCGGCTGCTCGACACCCGCAACCCGCCGGACCCGCACGGCGGCCCGGCGCTCACGTCGGGCAGCCAGCGCGTCCTGCCGGCGGTGGGCACGTGCGGCATTCCGGCCGGCGCCAAGGCGCTGGCGCTCAACATCACCGTGGTTTCGGCTCCCGGAAGCGGCTACGTCACCCTGTTCCCCGGCGACGGCTCGCCGGCGGTGGCGAGCAGCATCAACTTCAACGCCGCGCAGACGCGCTCCAACAACACGGTGGCGAAGCTCGCCGCCTCCGGCTCGGGCACGCTGGGCCTGGTGAGCCTTTCGGCGGCCGGACCGGTGCAGGTGGTCCTCGACGTGACCGGCTACTTCCAGTAGGGTTTGCGGCGAGGAGGGACCACCAGGATGAAACCAGCGCCCGGACACCACAACCGCCACGACCTCGAAGCCATCGCCGAACAGGTGATGCGCGACCGCGGGTTGCTGCCCGATTTTTCGCCCGAAGCCCAGGCCGAGGCGCGCCGCCTCGCCGCCGGCCCGCGCATTCAAGCGGATGACGGACCGCCCGTCCGCGACCAGACCGATCTGCTCTGGCTGTCGATCGACAACGACGACACCCGCGACATGGACCAGCTCTCGGTGGCCGAGGCGGGGAAGGACGGCGCCATCCGCATCCGCGTCGCCATCGCCGACGTCTCCGCCGCGGTGCCGCCAGGCTCCGCGATCGACGAGCACGCCCACCACAACACGACCTCGGTCTACACCGCGGCGCGGACCTTCCCGATGCTGCCGCTGGAGCTGTCGACCGATGTCACCTCGCTGGTGCAGGACGAGGACCGGCTGGCCATGGTGGTCGACATGCAGGTCGAGCCGGACGGCTCGGTAAGCAGCGCCGAGCTCTACCGCTCCCGGGTGCGCAACCGCGCGAAGCTCGCCTATCACTCGGTGGGCGCCTGGCTGGAAGGCCAGGGACCGCTGCCGGCGGTGGCCGCGGCGGTGCCGGGAATCGACGCCCAGCTCCGCCTGCACGACAAAGCCGCGCAGCAGATGCGGCAGCTCCGCCACCAGCACGGCGCCCTGACTCTCGAGACTCTGGAGGCCCGGCCGGTGTTCAGCAACGGTACCCTGACCGATCTCACCGTCGATCCCAGGGACCGCGCCATGGAGCTGATCGAGGACCTGATGATCGCCGCCAACACCGCGACGGCGCAGTATCTCGACACGCACGGCCAGGTGTCGCTGCGCCGCATGGTGCGCACTCCGAAGCGCTGGCCGCGCCTGGTCGAGCTCGCCGCGCAGCACGGCGGCCATCTGCCGGCGGAGCCCGAGGCGACCGCTCTCGAAGCGTTCCTCGAAGAGCGCCGGCGGGCCGATCCGGAGCGTTTTCCGGAGATCTCGCTCGCCGTGGTCAAGCTCCTCGGTCCGGGCGAGTACGTCGTCGACCTGCCGGGGCAGCCGCCGCCCGGGCATTTCGGGCTCGCCGTGCGTGACTACACGCACGCCACCGCGCCCAACCGCCGCTACCCCGACCTGATCACCCAGCGTCTGCTCAAGGCGGCGCTCACCGGCCGGCCCTCCCCCTACAGCCTGGACGACCTCAACGCCCTCGCCATCCACTGCACCGAGAGCGAGGACGCCGCCAACAAGGTAGAGCGCCAGATCGTCAAGTCCGCCGCCGCCATCCTGCTCGAAAAACGGATTGGTGAACAGTTCGACGCCGTCGTCACCGGCGCCTCGGAGAAGGGGACCTGGGTGCGCATCACGCATCCGCTGGTGGAAGGGCGCCTGGATCGCGGCGCCGCCGGGCTCGACGTGGGCGACCGGGTGCGGGTGCGCCTGGTTTCGACCGACGCCGAGCGCGGTTTCATCGACTTCGTCCGCTGACCGGCGGACCCCAGCCATGGTATCGTCCAGCGGCCGTGTCTGAGACTTTTCGGGGAGCAGAGATCGTTTCTTCGGGCTTTTTTGTCTTCAGAACCCCTCTTTTGCCGTTCGCGGAGCTGGCGGCCTGGGGGGAGGCGCTGGAGACCAGCCGGATTCTGGAGGGCGGCTCTGCGGTTCCGGAGGAGGCCCTGGCGGCAGCCGTCGCCGCCGACAGCGAGCTCCTGCGCACCCGCCTCCGCGCGCTCATCGACCGCCCCGAAATCCGCGAAGCCCTGTTCCTCGCCTCGCCGTCCCTGTTCGACAGCCTGGCGCTGTGGATCAAGGACCCCGCGAGCAAGAAGGGGCAGCGCGCCGAGCGGGCGCTGGTGCGCTACGTCTACCGCATGACGACGCGGGCCACCCCGTTCGGACTCTTTTCCGGCTGCTCGCTGGGACCGGTCGATCCGCAGGCGCCGACCCGCCTCACCCTCGGGCCGCGCGCCGCCTACGAACGCCACACCCGGCTCGACATGGACTACCTCTTCGCGCTCTGCGAGGACCTGGGGAAGGACCCCGCCCTGCGCGGCGAGCTGTTCTACCGTCCCAACTCGAGCCTCTACGCCGCCGCCGGCCGCCTGCGCTATGCCGAGGCGCGCCTGATCAAGAAGGCCCGCTCGCACCACCTGGTGGCGGTGGAACGCACGGAGTATCTGGAGGCGACGCTCGCCCGCGCCGCCCATGGCGCCCGCATCGCCGATCTCGCGCAAGCCCTGGTGGACTCCGATCCGGACGGCGAGATCACCTTCGAGGACGCCGATGCCTACGTCCGCGAGCTGGTCGACAGCCAGATCCTGGTCTCCGACCTGTCGCCGCCGGTCACCGGGCCGGAGGCGGTGCACGACCTGATCGATCAGCTAGGCCGGCTGCCCACCACGGCCGGCGAGCGCCTCGCCCGGGCGCGCGACGCCCTGGTCGCTCTCGACGCCGGCGGCCCGGGCGCCTCGCCGGACCGCTACCTGGAGATCGCCCACGACCTCGAAACCATGCCGACGCCGGTCGAGATGGCGCGCCTGTTCCAGCTCGACATGGTGAAGCCGGCCGGCGATTCGGTCCTCGGCGGCGCGGTGCTCGACGAGATCCTGCGCGGCGTCGACATCCTGCGCCGTATCTCCAACCGCCGCTCGGACCTGATGGAGAAGTTCCGCAAGGATTTCGTGGACCGCTACGGCGAGGGGCGCGAGGTGCCGCTGGTCGAGGTGCTCGACGAGGAGATCGGCATCGGCTTCGAGAAGTCCGGCGACGCTGGCGCCGAGGCGTCCCCGCTGCTCCAGGGGCTGGTGCTCGGCGCCGCGGCGGCCGAGCCCAGCCCGGCGTGGACGACGCGCGAGACGTTCCTCCTCATCCGCCTCTCCGAAGCGCTCACCTCCGGCGCCCGGGAAATCGAGCTGACCGCGGCGGACCTCGACCGCATGGTCGGAGCGGCGGCGCCCGGCGAGCCGCCCGAATTGGCCTACCTGGCCGACGCCTTCCAGGTGATGGCCACCCTCGCCGCCGCGTCGCAGGAAGCGGTCGACGCCGGCGATTTCAAGGTCCTCTTGAGCGGCGCCGTCGGACCCTCCGGAGCGCGCCTCCTCGGCCGCTTCTGCCACGCCGACCCGGAGCTCTCGCGGCGCGTCGAAGAGCACCTGCGGGAGGAGGAGGCGTTCGCCCCCGAAGCCGTGTACGCCGAGGTGGTCCATCTGCCGCAGGGGCGGATCGGCAACATCCTCTCGCGGCCGGTGCTGCGCGAGCACGAGATCCCCTTCCTCGGCCGCTCCGGCGCGCCGGAGGACAAGCAGATTCCGATCACCGATCTGACCGTCGCGGTGAGCGGCCAGACGGTCACCCTGCGCTCCCGGCGGCTCGGCCGCGAGGTCATCCCGCGCCTCACCAGCGCCCACAACTACCGCCGCGGCAGCCTCGGCCTCTACCGTTTCCTCTGCATCCTGCAGAGCCAGAACGTGCAGGGCGGCGCCGGCTGGAGCTGGGGACCGCTCGAAAGCTCCCCCTTCCTCCCCCGCGTCACCGCCGGCCGCGTCGTGCTCTCCCGCGCCGCCTGGTGGATGACCAAAGACGAGATCGCCACCCTGGTCAAGGCACAGGGCGGAGCGCGCATGGCGGCGGTCGACGCCTGGCGCCGCCGCCGCCGGCTCCCCCGCCTCGCCCTCCTCGCCGACGGCGACAACGAGCTGCTGGTGGACTTCGCCAACGTCCTCTCGGTCGACACCTTCCTCGACGTCGTCGAAGGGCGCGACCAGGCGCGGCTCCTCGAAGCGTTCCCGGGGCCGGACGAGCTGTGTGCCGAAGGTCCCGAGGGGCGCTTCGTGCACGAGATGGTGGTTCCCTTCGTCATGACGCCGAAGGCTGCCGCAACGGCGGCCAAGGATGCCGCCGCCTGGCCGGAAGCCCCCGCCGTCCGCCGTTCCTTCCCGCCCGGCTCGGAGTGGCTCTACGTCAAGCTCTACACCGGCACCGCCACCGCGGACGTGCTGCTCCGCGAGGTGGTCAATCCGGTGGTGCGCGAAGCGATCGCCTCCGGGGTCGCCGACTCCTGGTTCTTCATCCGCTACGGCGATCCCGACTGGCACCTGCGCCTGCGCTTCCACGGCGATCCGCGCGAGCTCCACGCGCGCGTGCTGCCGCTGCTGGGCGACGCGGTGGCGCCGCTGCTCGACGACCGCCGGCTCTGGCGCCTCCAGCTCGACACCTACGAGCGGGAGGTCGAGCGCTACGGCGGACCGGAAGGGATCGCTCTCGTCGAGCGCCTGTTCGGCATCGACAGCGAAGCGGTCCTCGATCTGCTCGAGCTGCTCGAAGGAGACGAAGGCGCCGACGTGCGCTGGCGCCTCACCCTGCTCGGCATCGACCGCCTGCTCGCCGATCTGGGGCTCGACGCGGCCGGCAAGCTCGGCGTCCTCGAACGCCTGAGCCGCTCCTTCTGGCGCGAGTTCAAGGGCGACAAGTCGATGCGGGTGCAGCTCGACCAGCGCCTGCGCACCGACCGCAAGAGCCTCTCCCTCCTCCTCGACGGCGATCCCGAGGCGAGCGCCCTCTTCGCACCGGCCCTCGCCCTCTTCGACCGGCGCTCGCGCGACATCGCGCCGATCGTCGCCGAGCTGGTCTGCCGCGAAACGGCGGGCCGCCTCACCACGCCGCTCCGCGAGATGGCGGCGAGCTTCGTGCACATGCACGTCAACCGCTTCATCCGTTCGGCGGCGCGGGCGCATGAGATGGTGCTCTACGACTTCCTGTACCAGCTCTACGCGTCGCGCGCGGCGCGCCAGCGCAAAGGGGACTCAGAAAAAGCTGCGGGGAAAATCAGTGCCTAGGTGAAGTACAGGGCACCGGCGGCGAATTTCTTCGCGTCGGTGATGTCGAGCTGCCGGACGGTCTCCCGCGACAGCACAAGCTTTCGGGTCTCAGTGGTTCTCATTGCCGGTTCTCAAGGTTTTCAGGGTTCTCAGGGATTGTGAGCTCAAAGGAGCGTCATGGCTCGTCTCACTCTCTCAGGTGCTCCAAACGCGAAAACCGGGACAACTGGACAAGAAATGCTCAATCTTCTTTTGCCGCGCCGGAATGCTCCCGGGAAGACCAGGGTGATATCCTCCCCGCCATGCGCCGGCTGCACCTCACCACCGGCGGCGAGAGCCACGGCCCCGGCCTCACCGCGATCCTCACCGGTCTCCCCGCCGGTCTGACGGTCGATTTCGCGCTCCTCGCGCACGACCTCGCCCGCCGCCAGCACGGCTACGGGCGCGGCAACCGCATGAAGATCGAGAAGGACACCGCCGAGGTGCGCGGCGGCGTGCGCGGCGGCGAGACGCTCGGCGGCCCGCTGGTGCTGTGGATCACCAACCGCGACTACGCCAACTGGGAGCCGATGATGAGCCCGGTCGAGGTCGATCCGCGGCGCGCCGAGCAGCGCCGGGTGCGCACGCCCCGCCCGGGCCACACCGATCTGGCCGGCGGCGTCAAGTACCTGCGCCGCGACCTGCGCGACATCCTGGAACGCGCATCGGCCCGCGAAACCACCGCCCGCGTCGCCGCCGGCGCCTTCGCCCGCATGCTGCTGCGCGAATTCGGAGTGGACATCAAGAGCGGCGTCCGCTCCTTCGGCCCGATCGGCATCGACAGCCCGGTCCCCACCTGGGACGACCTGCTGCGCGTCGACGAGCAGTCCCCCCTGCGCGCCATCGACCGCGCGCGGGAAGATGAGATGGTCCGTCTCGTCGACCAAGCCAAGGAAGAAGGCGACACCCTCGGCGGTGCCGTCACCGTGATCGCCCACAACGTGCCGATCGGCCTCGGCTCCCACGTGCAGTGGGACGAGAAGCTCGACGGCCGCCTCGCCCAGGCGGTGATGTCGGTCCACGCCGTCAAGGCGGTCGAGATCGGCGCCGGCATCACCGGCGCGCACGGCTTCGGCAGCGCCGCGCACGACCCGATCGGCCGCGAAGGGGACCGCTGGGTCCGGCCGAGCAACCACGCCGGCGGCCTCGAAGGGGGGATCACCAACGGCGAGGACCTGGTGATCACCGCCTACAAGAAGCCGATCGCCACCCTGCGCAAAGGGATGCCCAGCGTCGACCTCGACACCGGCGAGCCCCTCACCTCCGAGTACGAGCGGAGCGACGTCACCGCCCTCCCCGCCGCCGGAGTCATCGCCGAGTCCATGGTCGCCCTCGTCCTCGCCGACGCCCTCCTCGAAAAGCTCGGCGGCGACTCCCTGCGCGAGATGAAGGCGCACTGGGACTCCACCCGCGAGCAGCAGCGCGCGTGGCCTCAGAGCGCTTCGATATAAGCCGTCTCGCCGTGGAGCGCCGCGTCGAGGCCCTCGGTCTCGTCGGCTGTCCCGACCTTGACCGGCGTCAGCCGTTCGATCAGCCAGAGCATTCCGTAGGTGAAGACGAACGCCCAGGCCGAAGAGAGCAAGACGGCTCCGAGCTGCACGAGGAAGAAGTGTGAATTGCCCTGCAAGAGTCCGTCGACGCCCGCCGGGTTGAAGGCTTTGGTCGCGAAGATGCCACAGAAGAGGATGCCGATGAATCCTCCGACGCCGTGGACGCCCCAGACGTCGAGCGCGTCGTCCCAACCGAGCCGGTTCTTGAGCGCGACGGCGTAGAAGCAGATGACGCCGGAGAGCAGGCCGATCAGCACCGCCGACCCTGGCGAGACATAGCCGGCGGCCGGCGTGATGGTGGCGAGACCGGCGACCGCGCCGGTGAGAAGGCCGAGGAACTTCGGCTTCTTCGAGGTCATCCAGTCCATGGCGAGCCAGGCGATGGCGGCGAAGCTGGCCGCGACGTCGGTGTTCACGAAGGCAACCGCGGTGACCGAGTCGACGCGGAACTCGCTGCCCGCGTTGAAGCCATACCAACCGAACCAGAGCAGGCCGGTGCCGAGCGCGACGAGCGGAATCGAATGCGGTCCGCGGTCCGCGACCGTGCGCTTGCCGACGTAGAGGACCGAGGCGAGCGCCGCGATGCCCGCGATGTTGTGCACCACGATGCCGCCGGCGAAGTCGAGCACGCCCCACTGCGCGAGCAGGCCGCCGCCCCAGATCATGTGGACGAAGGGGAAGTAGACGAAGACCAGCCAGCCGGTCAGGAACAGCATGTAGGCCTTGAAGGTGACCCGGTTGGTGAACGCGCCGGTGATCAGGGCCGGCGTGATGATGGCGAACATCATCTGGTAGGCGAAGAAGACGAACATCGGGATCGTCGCGTTGACCGGCGACGGGGTGTCGAGGGTGATGCCGCGCAGGAACGCCCAGTGGAAGTTGCCGAGGACGCCCGCGAAGTCGGTCCCGCTCTTCAGGTCGCCGCTGAAGCAGAGCGAGAAGCCGAACGCCCACCAGAGCACCGTCGTCCAGCCCATCGAGACGAAGCTCTGGATCATGATCGAGAGCACGTTCTTGCGGCCAACCAGGCCGCCGTAGAAGAAGGCCAGGCCGGGAGTCATCAGCATGACGAGGCTGGAGCACAACAGCATGAACGCCGTGTTGCCAGTGTCGATCGACAGATGCGGCATCGAGTCTCCTCTCTTCGGGATACCGAAGCGGAAAGGCAGGTGAAAAGGCGGGAGGATCTGAGCACCATGGGGCGAAGTTTGTCAACACACGCAAAGACCGGCAGGCTCTCAGTGCTCTCCGGGCGAAGTCTTTCGAATTTGCGCTTGACATGGCGAGACGACCTGCCGTACACTGTGCTCGCCTCTTGGACCAAGGTTGG